>CANFIC010000008.1 GCA_947446685.1 Burkholderiales bacterium | reverse complement strand
GGAGATCGGCAGCACCACCGGCTCAGCCCCGACCGACTTGATCCAGGTCTGTGACGCACGCGACTGGGTTGCGCGCATTTTCAGGCCCTTGAGATCGGCGGGTGTTCTGACCGGTTGAACGCTGTAGCTATGGGTGAAACCGACCTCGACGAACTGCAGCATCGCCAGACCCTTGGCGGCAAACAGCTTGCGGTAGGTGTCGGTCAAGCGCTTGTCATAAGCCTGGTCGACTTCCTTGAACGATGCAAACAGATAGGGCAGTTGCAGCACCGCCACCTCGGGCAGGATCGTTGCCGAACCCTGCAGCGAAGCGCCAACGCATTCGATCCGGCCGCGCCGGAGGTTGGAGAGCAGGTTGGCTTCGTTGGGGTCGCTGGTGTTCAGCTCGACCCTGATGCTGCCCTTGCTGTCGCGCTCGATATTGCTCTTGAACTGCTGCCAGAACTGGACAAAAACGCTGCCTGGCGGGGCAAACGAGCCGGTGCGCAGGACCACAACATCATCGGCCGAAGCCGGTGCGATGCTGAGAACTGCCAGCAAGGCGGGCAAGATGGACTTGAGCATCATCGGGAATCCCAGGGTTGCAACTGAACGATTCATGGCGGCGTCGCAGCCAGGCCCAGGCTGCCCGGATTCATCCGGCCATCCGGGTCAAGATGCTGTTTCAACGCTTCCAGCAGGCTCCTTGTTGCCGGTTGCAGGCGCTGCAGATAGGGGTAGGCCCGGCCGATCTGGAAATGCACAGCGCCATGACGGTCCAGGCAGTCGACCACCTCCTTCCAGAGCTGTTCCACCAGCGCATGGGCCAGGGGTGCGGCAGGCCGCCCCTGCCAAGGCTTGGTCAAGGCCTGCCCGAGCACATCGATGTGCAGCGGCTTGATCGCGTCTGGCCAGTAAAAGCAGGGCTCGAACAGGAAGGCCCGGTCGAGGTTTGCAGTCAGCGGGGAGTAGATGATTTGGTGCTCATGCATTTGCCCGGCATGGCTGGCGATCAAGGCCTCGACCTCGCGTACCGCCTGCTGTGCCTTTGAAAGCGGCAGGATGCCATGCACCGGCACCCAGCGGTCGCCGTTGTAGCCCAGCACCGAACGCAGCGGCTGGAAAGGCTGTGCGCGCAAGACCTGGGGCACTGAGGCGGGCTGGGCTGTGCCGTGATGGTCTGCCGCGATCTGCGCCACCCGCGCCAGGCGGTCATCGACATGGGCCTTGCTGTCGCCATCCAGGCTCAAGTGGATCGAGTAGGGGTGCACGGCCAGATAGTCGGTGCCGGCCAGCGCCACGCCAGCTGCCGCCTTCAAGCCGGCCAGCAGGGAAGGCCCTGAGCGCGCAATCTCGCCCAGAGTCTTGACGCCGGCTGCGAGCTTGTTGCCGGTCTGTGCAGAGTGGGTGGCCTTGAAGGCATCGATGCCGAAGCATTCCGAGCCCAGGCCTTTGCGCATCAAGTCGATCTGGGCGCCGACCATGTCGGCGATAGTCTGGAAACCGTAGGACGCATAACCTTGCGCGGCTGGCACCGGCACCAGGCGCAAGGTGGCCGATGCTTTCACGCCCATGGCGCCGGTGTCACCCAGGAACAAGCCGGTTAGGTCCGGCCCGCCGCTGCGGCTGAAAGGGCTGGCTGAAGTGAAACCGGCGCTGCCGGTGTGCAGGATCTGACCGTCGGCCAGCACCACCTGCAGCGCCAGCACCGACTCGGCCGCAGTGCCATGCTGGCCGGCCCCGAAAAACACGCTGTTCTGCGACAAAGCGCCGCCGACAGTAGCGCGCAAGCCCGACAAAGGCCCGCCGAAAGGCGTGGCAAGCCCGGTACCGGCAAGCGCTTCGCGCAATTGAGCCCAGGTGCAGCCGGCTTCGACCGTGATGTAAAGGTCGGCGCTATTGACTTCGATGACCCGGTTCAACTTGGAGAGATCGATGCAGGCGTAGCGCTGAGCGGGCAGATAGCCGCCGCTATAGGACATCCCGCCGCCCCGGGGTGCCACGGCCAGCCCCGCCGCCGTGATCCGCGCGACGGCCCCGGCAAGCGAAGCCAGATCGGTCGGCGCGAAGACAAATTCGGGCCATGCCGCGGCCTCGAAAAAGATGTCGTGGGCTGCCAGCTGGCGCGAGGCAGAGTCGACCGCCAACGCCTCGGCACCGCATAGCGAGGCCAGCGAGGCCAAGAGATCATCATCCAATTCAACCGACCGCATCATCTCAGTCATTCCCTATGCCAGCCGCCCGGTGCAGTCTGGCGAAAAGTTGTCCGTACAAATTGAATCTTATCGGCAATTGATTGCACTGCCAAGCAGCTCAGGCCAGAAAACTTTGCACGACGGTGGCTGTCGCCACCAATCTTTGGCTTGATTCATGGGCCAGGCGAACCTCGATAAAAGCCTGGCGCGAACCCGATTGAGTCACCAGGACATCGGCCAGCAAGGCATCGCCGACTCTGGCTGCGCTGAGAAAATTGACGGTCATGGTGACGGTGGCGAAGGGTCGCTGCCTAGCGCCGAACCAGGCGGCCAGGCCAGCAGCGTCGTCGATCATGGCGGCGAGAAATCCGCCAAATGCGGTTCCAGCCAGGTTGAGGTGCATTTCGGTCACCCGGTAGCGCAGTTGCGCGGCACCGCTTGCAGCGTCAAGCGCAAGGACTTCTCCGCAAAGGAACTCGCGTGCCGCAATGCGCGGCAGCGTTGCGATGTCGACTGCGTTCATACAGGCGGGGCTGCGGCAGCGTAATCACGCGCCAGTTCATCGACCAGATCGGCCGTACTGAGCACCGAGGTGATCGCCCGTACGCCTTGGCCGGCCGCCCAGATGTCCTTCCATGCCTTGGCTTCTGCAGAATCGCCGCGATGGTCAAATTTCATTTCCTTGCGCACACCGAGTTGAGCCGGATCGATCCCGGCCTTGATGATGCTCGGCTTGAGGTAGTTGGCAGCAACCCCGGTGAAATGGCTTGAGCAGATGATGTCTTCCTCGGTGCAATCGACCAGCATCTGCTTGTAGGCCTGAGGGGCCATGCTTTCAATTGTGGCGATGAAGCGCGTGCCGATATAGGCGAAGTCTGCGCCGAGCATTTGCGCTGCTCGCACCCCCCTGCCATTGATGATGCCGCCGCCGAGAATGATCGGGCCGTCGAAGAACTCCCGAACTGCCGGGACAAACGAGAACGCATTCAGCGGGCCGGTATGGCCGCCCGCACCCGAGGCCACCAGGACCAGTCCATCTGCGCCTGCTGCCGCTGCCTTGCGGGCGTAGGCAACCGAGTTGACATCGGCGAACACCAGCCCGCCATAATCATGGACCGCAGCCACCACACCCGCCGGAGTGCCCAGCGCGGTGATGACGATTTCCGGCCGGTATTTCAGGGTCAAAGCCACATCCTGATCGGCGCGAGCATTGCTGCGATGCACGATCAAATTGGCTGCCCAGGGGGCTGGATTGCCACCCGCTGCCCGGAATAATTCGAGCTCGCGAACGATGCGCTGAAACCAATCCTCCAGGACTTCGATCGGGCGTGCGTTCAAGGTCGGGAACGAGCCGATCACGCCGGCCTTGCAGGCGGCGATGACCAGTTCCGGCCCGGATACCAGAAACATCGGTGCTGCGATGACAGGCAGGACCAGCCTTGCTTTGATCCGTGCCATGTGGCTTTCGATCTTGTCGGTTGAATTAGCCGCCATAGAGCTTCCTCAGTTCGTTTTTCATGACTTTGCCCTGCGCGCTCAAGGGCAGCGAAGGCAAGATCAGCATTGCTTTGGGGATCTTGTAGGCGGCGATCCTGCCGCGGCAGCGGCCGAGCAGTTCGGCGGCATCGACTGCGGCGCCTGGCCTGAGTACGACGATGGCCTTGCCGACTTCACCCCAGACCGGATCTTTGATGCCGATCACCGCGACCTGCGAGATCTCGGGGAAATCCGCCAGCAGGTTTTCCACTTCAGCCGGGTAGACGTTTTCACCGCCAGAAATGAACATGTCCTTCTTGCGGTCAACCAGGAAACAGATGCCATCGCTATCCATGAAACCGATGTCGCCGGTGCGAAACCAGCCGTCGACGAAGGCGGCCTGCGTGAGCTCGGGCTGGCGCCAATAGCCGGGCGTGATGCCGGGGCCGGCCAACTGGATTTCGCCGCGCTCGCCAGCCGGCAATTCGAGGCCCTGTTCATCGGCGATGCGCAGCCTGGTCATTGCCATTGCGCGACCTACAGCACCGGGCTTTCGCATTGCCAGTTCCGGCTCCATATTGGCGACGCCGAACGCTTCGGTCATGCCGTAACCTGGCATCAAGGCATGGCCTTTCTCAGCCCAGGTCCGCATCAGCTCCTCGGTCGGTGGCGCGCCTCCGACGGCAGCCACCCGCAAGAATGGAAATCCGCCAGCCGAAAAATCAGCATGCCTGGACATCGCCAGAAATTGCGTCGGTACGCCCAGGGTATGGGTGATTTTCAAATCAGGATCGCGCAGATGTGCAAGGCAGGCGCCCGGCTGCCAGTTGTCCATCACCGCAATCGCGCCACCGACATGCAGCGTCGGCGTCGCGAAGGAGTTCAGTCCGGCCGTGTGGAACAGCGGTGCAGCCGTCAGCGTGACGCAACCCGGTCCGAGCCTGGCATTGGTGGCCGCCTGCAAGAGCATCGTCGTCGTCATGCGCCAGTTGCCGATCACACCCTTGGGCTTGCCGGTCGTACCCGAGGTGTACATCAGCATGTTCATCGCGTCGAGATCGATCGCCGCGAAGCTGCGGTCAGGCAAAGCGGCTGCCAAAGCGCGTTCATAACTGCTGGTCGCAGAACCTGGCGATCTCGACAGCCGCGGCTTGCCCGAGCTGTCCAGATTGGCCGCAAATTCGTCATCGACGATGAGCAGCGCCGGATCGCCATCAGAATGAATGGCGGCCAGTTCAGCCGGTGCAAGCCGCCAGTTCACCGGCATGAAGACCGCACCGATGCGCCAGCATGCAAACATCATTTCGTAGACATCGGTGGAGTTGCGCACCAAGGCCATCACCCGGTCACCCCTTGTACAACCCTGGCTGCGAAAAACTGCAGCCAGCCGGCAGACGCGGTCGAAAGTCTGGTGGTAGACAAAACGCCGTCCGGTGACCAGGTCAATCAGCGAGGCCTGCTGCGGATAGATCCTCGCGATGTCAGCCAGCCAGTCGACGACCAGCGCTTCGGGCGCAGCTTTGGCGCTTGATGAGAGTGGATTGTGCATTTTTGCTTGCGTGGATTTCATCGGCGCTGGCAGTCACGAGGTCGAGGTGGTGACAGCAAGTCTGTCGATTCTTGGCGCCACTATCGACGGCGGTGGGTGGTCGCAGCTGAAGGCAATTCAGCCAGCCGCTTCAATCGGGCTTGCTGGCGAAACCAAAAGCAAGATCAGAGGTTTTCGGCTTGAAGCCGAACTGGATCCAGCCGAGGTTCATGCCGATGGTGTTTGATTCCGGATCGCTCCAGGTGTAGGCGATCGTCTTGCCGGTGCTCTGGTCGAGCAGAGTCAGTTTCAGGATCGCTGCCCTTGTGTTCTGGTAGGTCAGCTGAGCCAACTGGATCTGCAACTTGCTCGGGCTGCCGTCTTCAAAATTCAGGGTGACGATCTGGCCTTCGTTGTGCAGTTGCAAGTCGCGCCGGCCTTGCAGGCGCCGGCCGTCGCTGTCCTTGCCGAACATCCAGCCGAGGTAGTAACGCACCTTGCGGGTCCTGATCGTCGTCCCGCTCTGGCTGCCTTGCTGATTGCGAGCTTGTTCGCTGATCCAGAGTTCCTTCTCGCCCAGCTTCACCAGATCAGTGGCCAGGCTGCCGGCTTCGGCCGCTGCCTTGCTGCAGGCGCCTGGAAGCATGCTGCCGATATATTCCTTGGCACTGGCCTGGTAGCGCCAGTACTGCTCGCAGCCCGGTATGGCGCGTAGCGAGGCGGGATCGAGTTGCGCGAACAAGGCCGGTTTCAGGTGGGCGTCGACGAAGGATTTTTCATCGGGCAGGGAAAAAATTTCGAGCTTGATCGCCTGGCTGCTAGCGTCAGGCGTGACTCGGTAGAGGCGCTGTCGGTAGACTTTTGACAGGTCGGCACCCAGGCTTTGCTGCATGTAGAACAGCTGGCCGCCGACCTTTGGTGCTGCCACCGGAACGAGGATATGGTGGCTGTTGGCGATCGGCGCCAGTTCCGGCAAAGGCGGTTGGGCAGCGGCTCTTGTCTCGTTGTCGGTTTTGCGCTGCCAGACCTGTTCGAAGTTGTCCCATTCGCCACCGAACCATTCGAGGAAGCGGGCCAGCTCGGCTTTCCGGTCCGCAGCCAGACTGCTGGCTGAAGGCGCTTGTGCGATCGCCATCGTCGGGACCAGCAGGCCCAGGGTCATGCATAGGGTGAACTTACTAAATAGCTGGAACATCTGGCAGATCCTCAACTGATCAAAAAATTGGCCGGCAGAGATGGCGCCGGATCTGGATAACTTGCCAGAGCAATTGCGAGGCTGTTCCGGCCCGGCGTCGGGCTGGAGGTCGGATGCCTTCCGGTTCAATAAAGCAAGATGCTTGCCATCCGCTATGAAACGACTTCCCTGCTGTTGCAGGCCTTCGCTGAGACGAAAAATGGCGGGCCATGCGTAGATTTGAAACATATCCATCGAACTGCTGCAACGTTCAATGTTTCAGCTAGCATGCCGTCAGCAACAAGCGTGACCCCGCATCTGAACCTGGAACCCCATGGCTTTCATTCATCAACGCAAACCCCGCATCTGTGTGCTGACCTACAAGGCCTTGACGCGATTGCTGCGCCATGCCGAGAGTCGGGTGCGCGATCGCGCCGAGATCATCGTCGACGAATACACGCTGGAGGATGCAGTGCTGCGCGGGCGCCAGATGCAACAGCGCGGTGACATCGATGTGCTCGTCAGCGCCGGCTCGATCGCCGTGATGCTGAGATCGCAACTGGATTTGCCGGTCGTCAGCATAGAGGTCACCGGCTTTGACCTGCTGCTGGCATTGCAGCGGGCGCGGCAACTGTCATCCCGGGTCGGGATGGTGATCTTCCGCGAGACCATGCCCTTGCTCGATTCGGTCAAGGACCTGTTGAAAGTCGAGCTGTTCCAGTTCAGCTATGAAACCCTGGCCGAGGCGCGCGGGCATTTCCAGACCTTGATGGCACAGGGCATCGAGGTGGTGGTGGGTTCGAGCCTGATCGTCGATCTGGCCGAGCAAAATGGCTTGCATGGCATCCTGATCTACAGCAACGACTCGGTCGAGCGCGCGCTGGAAGAGGCTGTGCAACTGGGTGAAAACGCGATCCGCCAGGATTCGAAATATGAAAACCTGAATGCCGCTTTTGCCCATCTGCATGAAGCGATCCTGGCTGTCGATATGCAACACCGCATCACGGCGATCAACCCGCTGATGCGGCGGATTCTCGGCCTCGATGCAAGCAGTCCGATCGGCTTGCGCTTGCCGGATCTGGCCAGCGAGTTGTCGCTGGCCTCTGTTTTGGCCGGGCAGGACGATGACCTGGACATGGTGATCCAGCTTGGGCGCAGCAGCTTGCTGATGAACCGCACCGCGATCCATGAGCGCGGCGGCATCACCGGCGCTTTGCTGACCTTGCGCGACACCAGCGCGATTCATCGTGCCGACACGACGATCCGATCGCAGCGCCGGCCCAAGAGCGTGGCAGCGCGCTACAGCTTCGATCTGATCACCGGCAACAGCCCCGCGCTGGCCTATGCCCGGGGCGTGGCTGGCCGCTGCGCCAGGACCGCCTCAACCGTGTTGATCACCGGCGAAACCGGCACCGGCAAGGAGTTGTTCGCGCAGGCGATTCACAACGCCAGCGAACGCCAGCGCGGGCCATTCGTGACGCTGAACTGCGCATCGTTTCCTGAGTCGCTGCTCGAGAGCGAGTTGTTCGGCCATGAAGAAGGCGCCTTCACTGGCTCGCGCAAAGGCGGCAAACCCGGTCTGTTTGAAGCAGCCCATACCGGTACGGTTTTTCTGGATGAGATCGGCGATATGCCGATCTCCTTGCAGACCCGCTTGCTGCGGGTATTGCAGGAGCGTGAGGTTGTCCGTTTGGGCAGCAATGCACCGATCGCGATCGACGTGCGAGTGATTGCCGCGACCCACCGCTCGCTTGAAAACCGCATTGCCGAAGGCCTGTTTCGCGCTGACCTGTTCTACCGGCTGAACATCCTGCTGGTCTCGCTGCCGCCGCTGCGCGAACGACCCGAGGATCTGCATGCCTTGGCAAGCCAGTTGCTCGAAGCCAAGCTGCTCGAGCTGGGCAGTACCTTGTCGGCCGAGCCCCTGCTCTTGCCGCTGCTGCCGCTGCTGCGTCAGTACCGTTGGCCGGGCAATATCCGCGAGTTGGAAAACCTGATGGAACGCTTCGCCGTGTTCCTGTTCGGCTTGCCCGAGTCGGGCGAGGTCGAGTATTCGCTGTTCCTGCGCGAGGCGCCCGAGCTTGCACAGGGCTTGATCCCTGAGTTGACTGCGGCTGTTGAGGAGGAAGCTCCGGTCTTGCTCGATGACGCGCGCATTCTGGCGGCGCTGCAGGCCGCCAAGGGTAGCCGGCAGGGCGCAGCCCAGGCGCTTTCGATCAGCCGCACAACGCTGTGGCGCCGACTCAAGGAGATCGAGGCCCTGGACCGCTCGCCTTGACCGGGGCTGTCAACTGCCCAATCCAGGATCAATAAGCCTGCGGCGGCACCCAGGGTAGGGCGCTCAGGTGCGCATATTCGGGTGGTAATACCGGCCGATAAGGCTGATGGAAGTCGAACGGCGCTTCGTCGACGGTCCAGATGTTGACATGGCGGCCGCCGACGAAACGGATCAGCGCCACGCAGCCCCAGCGGGTACCAAAGGGTCCATGCGGAATGCCCGGCGGACGCCAGAAATAAGCACCCGCATGCATCTCGCCATAGGGGCCGACCAGCGAGCCGGCGATGACGAAACATTCCTCGACCACCGGATGCGATTCGCGCGGTCCATGCGAGCCGGGTGGTTCGGAATGCGGCAGCATCATCGACAAAAAGGTGCGTTCGCCGCTCACCGGGTCGGCACGCAAGTCCTTGCGCGAGATGCCCAGATGGGCCAGCTTGGCGTCGTTGACCTTCATGTCCCAGGGCATGTGCAACACATCGCGGTGCAGCAGCGCTTCGCTCGCCGCCGATGTGGCGCTGCCTTCGGCATGGAATTCCGGCTGGGCATCAAAGAAAGTCAGCACCACCGCACCGCTTCGGGTTGACATCGAGTGGCGCAGCGCCTGCTTCGGGATATGCCCGTAATGGTCGGCCTTGTAGACCAGCCCGTTGACTTCGATCTCGCCCTCAAGCACATAGAACTCTTCGGTCGCATCGAGGTATTCGTCGGCCAGCCTTGCCCAACCCGGCGCATAGCGGATCAAGCAGGTGCAAGCGCCGTCATCCGGGTCGCGGCTGAGGAACTTGTATTCGGCGTCCGGCCTGGCTGCGCCGGGCGGGATGCGTCGCCAAGGCAGCATCTGCGACTGGACGAATTCGGTGTGTGGGCGATTGAGCATCAGCCGGCCTGGTCTATATAAATCCAGGGCCGGGCTTGGCGGTCCTCGGCCTGGAAGGCATCGATCGCGGGGCTCAGTTCGAGGGTCAGCGCGATCGGGTCGAGCCCCTTGAGCAGCATCTCGCGCTGGCTGGCGGCCAGGCTGAAGGGGTAAGAGCGGCCTTGGGCATCGCTGAGACTATTGCGTTCAAGATCGACCCGCAGGCGCCTTGTCTGCGGATCAGCGGCGCTGCTGCTGGCGAGTTCGGCAATCTGGCCCTCGCTCAGCACCAGCGGCAACAAACCGTTCCTGACACAGTTGCCCGCAAAAATCGCGCCGAAGCTGGGCGCCACGACGACGCGGATGCCGTATTCCTTGAGCGCCCAGACCGCATGCTCGCGCGACGAGCCGCAACCGAAGTTGATGCCTGCCAGCAAGATCGAGCTGCCCTGCTGTTCGGGCCGGTTCAGCACGAAGTCGGGGTTGGGTTGACGGGTCTGCACATCCAGATAGCGCCAGCCGGCGAACAGCCCGCCGGCCAGGCCGGTCTTGGAGACGGTCTTCATCTCGCGCGAGGGGATGATCGCGTCGGTGTCGATATTGCTGCGCAGCAGGGCCGCCGCCACGCCTTCATGGGTGATGAACTTGTCCATTTCAGTCATCTTGTAGTTGGCGAGGATCGGCGATGCAGCCCGCGATGGCCGAAGCCGCCACCAGGACCGGGCTGGCCAGATGGGTGCGCGTGAGCGGCCCCTGGCGGCTCTCGAAGTTGCGGTTGGTCGTGCTCACCACGCGCTGCTGATGGCCAAAGCTCTCGCCGCCGGCGAAGAAGCACATCGAGCAGCCCGACTCGCGCCACTCAAAACCGGCGTCGATAAAAACCTGGTCCAGGCCTTCGGCCTCGGCCGCCTGCTTGACCTGGGTCGAGCCCGGCACGCAGATCGCCTTCACGCCGGCAGCGACCTTGCGCCCGCGCAGCAACTCGGCCGCAGCGCGCAGGTCGGAGATTCGGCTGTTGGTGCAAGAGCCGATGAAGGCCGCGTCAATCGGCAAGCCGGCCAAGGCCTGACCCGGCAGCAAGTCCATATAGGCCAGCGCCTTTGCCATCGCCTGGCTTGTCGCCGCGTCGCTGACTTCAGCCGGATCGGGCACCCGCTGATTCACCGCCACCGCATGCTGCGGGCTGGTGCCCCAGGTCAGCATCGGGCTGAGGCGGCTGACGTCCAGGCGGGTCTCGAAATCGAACTGCGCATCGGCGTCGCTGTGCAGCTCGCGCCAGGCCTCAAGCGCTTGCGTCCAGCCCTCGCCTTTGGGCGCGAAGGGCCGGCCCTCGAGATAGTCGAAGGTGGCTTGATCGGGTGCGATCAGGCCGGTGAAGGCCGAGAACTCCACCGCCATATTGCACAAGGTCATGCGCGCTTCCAGGCTCAGTTCTCGCACGGCCTGGCCGGCAAACTCGACCACTGAGCCTTGGGCGCCCGAGGCGCTGTCGCGCGCGATCAGGGCCAGGATCATGTCCTTGGCGCCCACGCCGGGCGGCAGGCTGCCGTCGAAGGTGACGCGCATCGACCGGGGCTTGACGATCCTGAGCGTCTGCGTGGCCAGCGCATGTTCGGCCTCCGAGCTGCCGATGCCCCAGGCCAGCGCACCGAGCGCGCCCTGGGTGCAGGTGTGGCTGTCGGCGCAGACCATTGTGGCGCCCGGCAGCACGATGGCCAGCTCGGGCGAGACCACATGCACGATGCCCTGGCGCGCGTCACCCAGGTCGAACAGCTGGATGCCGTTGCGCCTGGTTTGCTCGCGCGTGATGCGGATGAAGGCCTCGCCGCCGGGCATCAAGGTCTTGTCGCTGCGGCCGGGCAAGGTGTCGACGATATGGTCCAGCGTCGCAAAGGCCAGTTGCGGGTTGCGCACCGCGTACCCGGCCTCGTCCAGCGCCTGCAAGGCCACACCACCGGTGCGTTCATGCAAGAAGATGCGGTCGATGTGGATCAGGCTCGCGCCGTCAGCCAGTTCGGTGATGCAATGCTGGCGCCAGAGCTTCTCGAACAGCGACAGACCGCTCATGGCCTGATCACGCCTTGCTCGACCAGGGCGTCGATCTCGGCCGGGCTCAAGCCCCGCGCCAGCAACAACTCGCGGCTGTTGGCGCCGATCTGCGGCAGGTCGTGGCGCAGGCCGAAGCGCCGGCCCGCCATCTCGATCGGCAAGGCCGGCAGCTTGGTCGTCCGGCCGTCCTGCAGCGTGATGCCCACCAGTCCCCCGGCGGCGTTCAGGTGCGGGTCGTCGAACAACTCCTCGGGCTTGGCAATCGGCGCGAAGGGCAGACCGGTCGCCTCGAGCTGGGCCATCAGGCCGGCCTTGTCCAGCCGTTTGAAGCGCTCGCGGATCACCGGGATGGTGCGTTCGCGCTGGCGGACCCGTTCGGTGTTCTTGGCCAGCGCCGGGTCGGCGAGGAATTCGGCCAGCCCGAAGGATTCGCAGAACTTGCGCCATTGCGTATCGCTGACGACGGCGGCAAAGACGCGCTCGCCGTCTGATGTCTCGAACACGTCGTAGACCGCCCAGGCCGACTGGCGCACCGACATCGGCGGGGCGGCCTTGCCGGTGGTGGCGAACTGCGCCATATGCTGGCCCACCAGGAAGGCCGTGGTCTCGTACAGCGAGGTCTTGACATATTGGCCCAGGCCGCTGCGGCGGCGCTGCTCGAGCGCGCCCAGGATGCCGATCACGCCGAACATGGCGCCGGTCACGTCGATCACCGAGGCACCGGCGCGCATCGGTTTGTCCGGCAGGCCGGTCATATAAGCCAGGCCGCCCATCATCTGCGCGACTTCGTCCAGCGCCGTGCGGCTCTCGTAAGGCCCGCTCAGAAAGCCCTTGCCCGAGCAGTAAATCAGCCGCGGGTTGATCGCAGCCAGCGCTTCGTAGCCAAAGCCCAGCTCGTCCATCGCGCCACCGCGGAAGTTCTCGATCAGCACATCGGCATCGGCCAGCAAGTCCAGCACCACCTGGCGTCCGGCGGCGGACTTCACATCGATCGCCAGGCTCTTCTTGTTGCGGTTGTACATCGCGAAGTAGCCCGCGCCCGAGCCGGTCAGGCGGCGCGTGTTGTCGCCCTCGACCGGCTCGACCTTGCTCACCTGCGCGCCCATGTCGGCCAGGATCAACCCGATGCTGGGGCCCATCACCATATGGGTGAACTCGATCACCTTGAGGCCCGCCAGGGGCAGTTCTTGTTCGGTCATTGATGTTTTTTTGTTGTTGCAGGGACAAAGCCCAGGGGCAGGCCGGCCAGCGGCGTCATGCCGTAGAGCGGCTCGCCGGGTAGCGCGGCGCTGACGATCTCGCGCACGGCAAACAAGGCGTCGAGGTCGATGCCGGTGCGCAAGCCCATCGCTTCGAGCATGAAGACCAGGTCCTCGGTGACGATATTGCCGCTGGCGCCGGGTGCGAACGGGCAGCCGCCCAGGCCGCCGAGCGAGGCGTCGATGGTGGTCAGGCCCATGTCGAGCGCTGCCACCACATTGGCCAAGCCCTGGCCGCGGGTGTTGTGCAGGTGGATGCCGCTCAGCTGATCGCGCCCGACGGCAGACCAGATCGACTTGATCAAGCGCTTGACCTGGGCCGGATTGGCGTAGCCGGTCGTGTCCGACAGCCCCACCTCGTCGCAGCCGGCCTCCATCAGCGCGACGGCCAACTCGACCACCCGCTGCTCGGGCACCACGCCTTCGAGCGTGCAGCCAAAGGCTGTCGACAGGCTGCCCTCGAAATGCGGGCGCTGGCCGGCCGGCAAGCTCTTGATCAGCGCGGCGATCTGGCGCACCTCGTCGAGCATCTGGGCGTGATTGCGGCGCAGATTGCGCAGGCTGTGCGTCTCGCTGACCGACAGCGGGAGGGTGAGCTTGTGCGCGCCGCTGGCCACTGCGGCCTGCGCGCCCTTGAAGTTGGGCACCAGCACGGCCACGCTCAGGCCGGCGATGGTCAACGCATGGGCGACCAGCTCGGCCGTGTCGGCCAACTGCGGCAGGATATGGGCCGGGACGAAGGAGCCGACCTCGATCTCGGGCACGCCGGCTGCGGCGGCCGCCGTTACCCAGGCCTTCTTCGCGGCCAGCGGCATGATGGCCTGGATGCTTTGCAGTCCGTCGCGCGGGCCGACTTCGCTGACCAGCACATCGCGCTTGGGTGCACTCGTCATGTGGGTGATTCCTGCTGCGCTGCGAAGGCATCGATGATCTTGCCTGGTGCGGCCTGCCAGACTTCGCTGGATGCGCTGATATGGGCCAGCACCGCTTCCAGATGCTTGATCCGGTGCGGTTGTCCCATCACCCAGGGGTGCAGCGACAGCGTCAGCAGCCGCCCGCCCTGGCTGCGCGATTCGGCCAGCAGCAGCTCGAAGGCGTCGATCACCTGTTCGGCCCAGGAGGCTTCGGCGTGCAAGTTGTCCATCACCACAAAACGGTCCTCGATCTCGGTGGCCAGCGGCAGGTTCCACAGATCGCCGGCCTGGGTGTGAAAGCGATAGGGCAACTCGTCGTTGACCCAGTCGGCGCAGTACTCGATGCCTTCGGCCTTGAGCAACTCGGGCGTGTTCGGGCTTTGCAGCTTGCCCGGGCTGAGCCAGCCGCGCACGGCCTGGCCGCTCAACTCGCGCAAGGTGGTCAGCGAGCGCTGCACCAGCGCACGTTCCGCATCGATGTCGAGGCCGCCGGCATGGGGTGTGTCCATCGACCAGGAATGGCCCAGCCATTCATCGCCGCGCGCAAGGATGGTGGCCGCCAGCGCCGGATAGCGCAGCGCCAGCTCGGCGTTGATGGCAAAGCTTGGGCGGATGCCGAATTGGTCAAAGGCGCGCAGCAGGCGGTAGATGCCGACCCGGTTGCCATAGTCGCGCAGCGTGAAATGGCGCAGGTCCGGATAGGGCATGGTCATGCTGCCGGGCAGCTTCAGCTTGGCCGACGGATTCATCGGGAAATGCTGCAGGCTGACATTGACCCAGACCGCCAGGGTCTTGCCGCCGGGCCAATGCAAGGCCGGGCGGTCGGTCAGCATCGACCATGCATAGCGGTCATGGTCCATGCCGTAGCGGCGCTGGGGGTAGTCGAGGTGGGATTGATCGAGCGCCATGGTCAGACGCCTCCGTTCTTGAGCGCAATGTCGGCCAGGGCTTCGTCGTGGTGCTGTGCCAGGTAATGCTCGGCGATCTCGCGGCCGGTGGTCACCCAGACATCGCTGTGGCCGGTGATATAGGCCAGCGCGTCCTCGAAGGCCTTCAGGCGGTGCGGGCAGCTGACCTGGTAGTTGTGCGTGGGGATGCACATCACCGTGCCCGACTCGGCCCCTTCGGCGTAGAGCCGGTCAAAGCTGTCCTTGATCATCTGCCCGTAGCGGCGCGGCTCGATCTTGTTGACCACATAGGCGATGGTGTCGTTCAACTCGAGCGAATAGGGCACCGAGACGAAGCGCTGGCCGCCGCGCACGCGCAGCGGTGTTGGCTGGTCGTCGTGGAACAGGTCGCAGCTGTAGATGCCGCCGAGTTCGGCAAACAAATCGACGGTGACCTCGCTGTGCGACAGCGCCGGGGCCAGATAGCCGACCGGGGCGCGGCCGGTGTGCTTGGCGATCGTCTCGATCGACTCGAGGATCATCGAGCGCTCCTGCGTCTCGCTCATGCCGTAGGTGTAGCGGGTGTTGTAGATGCCGTGGCTGAAGAACTCCCAGTCGCGCTCGCGGCACATCTGGATGATCTCGGGGTGGTGCGTGCACAGCGCGGTCGACAGCGAGATCGAGCCGCGCACGCCATATTTGTCCAGCAAGGCCATCTGCCGCATATGGCCGACCCGGTTGCCATAGTCGCGGATCGAATAACCGGGCACGGCCGGATAGGGGTGGGGCCAAGCGGCGCGTGCCGGATTGGCCGGTGGGGCGAGCTCATAGAACTCGATGTTCGGCGCGACCCAGAAGGCCAGCCGGGCGCCCTTGGGCCAGCGGATCTTGGGCCGGTTCAGGTAAGGCCAATAATCGTAATGGCCGGCATCGGCCCTCATGCTTGCAGCGCCTGCTGGTCGAGCCAGCCCAGCGTCTCGTGCACGTCGACGATGTCGGCGTACTTCAGCATTAGGTCGGTCAGGTTGGCAAAGTGGTAGGACTCATGCTTGTCGGCCACGCATTGCTCGGGCACGATCGTGCGGTAGCCGCGTGACAGCGAATCGACCGCTGCGGCGCGCACGCAGCCCGAGGTCGAGCCGCCGGTGATCACCACCGTGTCGACCTGATGCCATACCAGCAGCGATTGCAGCGGGGTCTCGAAAAAGGGTGAAGGCATGCGCTTGCAATAGATCAGGTCGTGGCCGTGCGAGATCTCGCAGCGGTCGTCAAACTCGGCCCGGCGCGAGCAATGCTTGATGTTCTGCAAGGAATCAGGCGTATTGGTGCGTGTGCCCCAGACGCCTGCGTCCTCGGCCGAATCGGCATAAGCCACATGGGTCCAGACCACCGGCCAGTTCAGTGCCCGAAAGCGCCGGGCCAGGGCATTGACATGCTCGATCTGGCGCGGATCGGTCTCGTAGGCGGTCTTGAATTCATCGACCTTGGTGTAAGCGCATTGGAAGTCGATGTTCACCAGCACCGCCTTCTTGCCATAGCCGAACCGCGCACGCGCCGGGTTCGCCTTGATGTCGGCCCAGATCTGGCGGGCGGTCTTGTCGGACATTTCCATAGTGGATCTCCAGCTTTGAAACGAGTGCAGCCCGGACAAGCCGGGCTGCTGATGTCGAGTGCGTCAGTGCTTGCCTTGGTCGTTGCCCGGCGTGCCCAGTTCAGCGGCCACCTCATCGAGTGAGGGTTCGGGCGCGCCGGCCATCGCCTGCACGTCCTGGTCGATGATGCGCAGCACACGGGCGATGTAGTCGCGGCCCCAGACATTGCGTGCTTCCTGCACGGCGGCATCGGGCTGGTAGGCCTCGATGTCGGCCGCGCTGAGGATGCCGCGCTGTTCAAGCAGGCGCTCCAGCGTGTCGATGCGCTCGCGGGCCACCGACAACTCGCCGGCGATGCTCATCGCGATCGACAGCACCCGCTCGACCGCGGGGTCGTCAAAAAAAACCGGCCGGCGGCCCTTGGCGCGCTGGTTGGCCATCTGCACCGGGTCGAGTTGATCGGGTTCGGGGCGTTGCTGCGCGCTCATGCTGTGACTCCTGGTTTGGCTGCACCGAAGGCGGTCCAGCGCGGTGAGCGACCGTAGTCTTCGAGCTTGCCGCCCTCGGTGCCGCCGGCAGCAGGGAACAGCGTGCGGTCGACCTTGGCCTGCATCGTGGTTTCGAAATAGGAGCCGGCCGGGAAGCCGCTCTTGGTGATCAGCGCGTCGAGATCGGCCTCATGCATGCGGGTCCAGAACGGCTCGTTGTTGTTGTAGGTGTCCCAGTCACGCATGAAGGCCTCGAACGGCTCCATGCCCTGGTACTGCGGCTGCTCCAGGTGCAGCGTCAGCCCGCCCGGCGACAGCACGCGGTGCACTTCCTTCATGATGCGTGGCATCGCGGCGGTGGAGGTCTCATGCCAGAACATCGCGGTCGTGACCAGGTCGAACTCGCCGTCGGCCCAGGGCAGACCCTCGCCGTTGGCCTGACGGAATTCGATATTGTTGACGCCCAGCGAGCGCGCCCTCGCATGGGCATAACGCAGCATCGTTGCGGCGGTGTCGATGGCGATCACCTCGGCTTCGGGGAAGGCCTGCGCCAGCGGCACGATGTTGTGGCCGATGGTGCAGCCGATGTCGAGGATGCGCTTGGGCGACCAACCCGGTTTGTTTTTGGCCAGCCAGTCGACCACCGCCTGCCCGCCGCCGTCGGAATAGCTGCCCAGCGCGCCGGCCGTGGTGACGAACAGGCCGGCGTCATAGTTGGCGCCGGCGGCGATGTCGCGGTCGATCACCTCGGTGTGGTAGCAGCCCGGCATGCAGTGGATGTCTACCGCGGTGGCGTAGCGCGGCGAGCTGATGTTGGGGTCAAGCTTCAGCGTCGGCGCACCTTCGTTGATTGCATCGGCAATGGTCCGCAGCGCGCCGAGTTGGCGAAACACGACGCTGCGACCGGCTTGCTGGCGCTGCTCCATGGTGTTGCGACGCAGCGCGCTCCAGAGCTGGTAATGCAGGTCCTTTTGCATCGCCTTGCGCACTTCATGGCGGTCAGTTGGCGCGCGGCCATGCTCGGCGCAGAAGGCCGGCTTGACGCGGCTCTCGTACGCCAGCTTGACGCCCGGCAGCACTGACTGCGAAAGATGCATGTTCAGCCTGGTGAGGAAATCGAAGCGTGCGATCTCGTCATGCGAGGCCTGTGGAAAGACGGCGTGCTTGCCGACTTGCCGCCAGCTTGGTTGGGGTACTGCGGATTTGCTCATTGAGTCCCGTCCTGTGGTTGGCGCGCTGAATATCGCCTGATTGCGTTGTCCAAAGAATATCCGATCATGTTGATTAGCGCAATATTTGTACGGACAACTTTTTGCAAACAGGCCCGGTCTGACAACAATGTCGCCGCGCTTGCGGTTCAGGGTTGACAGCCTCTCGCCGGCTGCTATGATTTGTCCGGACAACTATGCGGCTGGCATGCCGCGAGAGGACTTACCTTGACCACCTTGATCGTTTTGTTCAATTTGAAGGATTCTGCTGCCCATCTCGACTACGAGCGCTGGGCGCGCGAGGTCGATCTGCCGACCGCAGGCAGCCTGCCTTCGGTCGACCGATTCGAGGTCTTGAGGGCCAAGGGCCTGCTGACCGGCGGGCCCTCGCCCTATGCCTATGTCGAAATCCTCAAGATCAACGATATGGCCCAGCTCGGTGCTGACATCAGCACCCCGGCGATGCAGGCGATTTCGGCGCAATTCCAGGCCTTTGCCGATGCGCCGATGTTCATCATCACCGAATCGCTGTGAACCAGGTCATGCAGGGCCGCTACCCTGATCTGGCCGGCAAGGTCGCCATCATCACTGGCGCTGGACGGCGTGGCGGGCTCGGCGCGGCGATGGCGCAGCGCTTGGCAGCCGAGGGCGCGCGCGTTGTCATTGCCGACATCGGGACAGCGGCCGGCCCGCATCTGCCAGCAGCAGCGATCGGCGCCAATGCCGAGATGCAGGCTATCGTCGACGAGATCAAGGCTTCCGGCGGGCAGGCAATGGCTGTCGCCTGCAATATGCTTGATAGCGCTGCGATCAAGAACCTGGTCGCGCAGACCGAGGCGGTTTTTGGCGGGGTCGATATTCTGGTCAACAACGCCGGGGTCGGCTATCTGATGAAGCCGATCGTCGAGATGTCCATGGAAGAATGGGACATGGTGCTGGGTGTCAATTTGCGCGGCGTATTCGCTGCGACCCAGGCGGTGGCGATCAGGATGATCGAGCAGGGCCGGGGTGGCCGCATCATCAATATTGCCAGCCAGGCGGCCAAGTCAGGCTTCGGCATGGCTTCGGCCTATTGCGCGTCCAAGCATGGCTTGATCGGCCTGACCCGCGTCTCGGCGATCGAGTTGGCAGCGCATCAGATCACCGTCAACGCAATCTGTCCGAACCATGTCACGACCGGACTGGGCGCATGGCAGAACGAACATTTCGCCCGCCTTCAAGGCAAGACGGTCGAGCAATATCTGGCCGAAATGGCGGCCCGCATTCCTTTGGGCCGGCCCGGACTGCCGAGCGACATCGCCAATGCCTGCGCATTTCTGTGCTCCGATCAGGCCCAGTACATCACCGGCGAGGCGATGAATGTCTCCGGCGGTGAGGAATACCACTGAAATCCTCAGACCCATGACAATGCAGCCCCCCTGGTCCTGGCCCGATGGCGCGAAGCTCGCGCTTTCGATCGTCGTCAATGTTGAGGAAGGTTCCGAGTACAGCGTGGCTGACGGCGACCCGATGCCCGAGCCGGTCGATGAACTCGGCGTGACGCTGAAAAAGCCGATCCGCATGCATGGCAACGAGTCGAATTACCGTTACGGCATCAAGGAAGGTGCGCGGCGCATCGTCAGCCTTCTCGATGGTCACGCAATCCCAGCCACCTGGACTGCGGCTGCTTTGGCGCTGGAGCGCGCGCCCGAACTGGCGCAAGTGATCCGGAGCCGCGGCGATGAGGTCTGTTCGCATGGCTGGCGCTGGATCCACCAGTTCCGCCTCAACGAAGCCGATGAGCGCGCCTTCATCCGCCGCGCGGCCGACAGCATCGAAGCCAGCACCGGCAAAAGGCCCCTCGGCTGGCTCTCGCGCTATCTGCATACCGAACATACGCGCCGGCTCTTGCAGGAAGAAGGGTTTTTCTATCACATGGACGATTACAGCGCCGACACCCCGTTCTGGGATGCGGTGCCGGGCTCCGAGCGACCGATGGTGATCATGCCCTATGCCCTCGACTCCAACGACATGAAGATGTGGATCTCGCCGGCCTACACACCCGATATGTGGTTGAAATACGCTTGCGATACCTTCGACCAGTTGCTGCAGGAAGCGCAGACCGCGACTGAGCCGCGGTTGATGTCGCTGGGCCTGCATCTGCGCATCATCGGCCGGCCGGGTCGCATCTGGGCCTTGAAGCGATTTTTCGAGCATGTCGAACAGGCCAGCGGCGTGTGGATCACGACCCGGATTGCGGCGGCGGAGCATTTCGCTGCGGCCGTGGCTGCACCCGAGCAGCTCAGCTGATGTCGTCCGCGCCGAATTCATTGCCAGCGTTCAGGTCGCTGCTATTCGTACCGGGCGACCGGCCCGAGCGCTTTGTCAAGGCAGGCAGTTGTGGGGCTGACCTGGTCTGCATTGACCTCGAAGATGCGGTGGCTCCGGCAGCGCGAGCTCAGGCCAGGGTCGCAGTGCTGTCTTTTTTGCAGCAGCAGCCGACAGGTCATCACTACGGACTTCGCATCAGCGGACTGACAACTGCGGACGGGTTGCGTGATCTGCTGGCATTGCGCGAAGCTTGCGCCGCGCCGGCCTTCGTGATGCTGGCCAAGGCCGACAGCGCCGAGCAGATTGCCTTGCTGGCGGCACAGCTTCCCGGGCTGCCCTTGATCGCCTTGATCGAGACTGTGGCGGGCCTGCAGGCAGCGCCCCGGATTGCCTGCGCACATGGACAACTTCAAGCGCTGATGCTGGGCGGCGCCGACCTGTCAGCCGAACTCGGTTGCGCCTTTGCGTGGGAGCCCTTGCTGCATGCAAGGTCGGTGCTGGTTGCTGCCGCCGCCGGTGCAGGCCGGATGGCGATCGATGTGCCCTGGCTTGATGTCGCAGATGCCGAAGGTGCCCGGCTGGAGACGCAGCGGGTCGTTGCGCTGGGCTTTACTGCCAAGGCCCTGATCCATCCGTCGCAGGTGGTCCCGGTGCATGCCGGCTTGATGCCGTCTTCCGCCGACCTGGCGCGAGCCCGAAGGATTGTGCAGGCCTGTGCCGATGGACCGGCAGCGGCTTTGCTGGATGGGGCCTTGATTGATCGGCCGGTGCTGCTGTCAGCCCGACGCATCTTGTTGCGTGCCGGCGAATAAAGCTTGTTTTGGAGAAAAGAGAAATGGTGCAGAACAGCAAGAAGGTTGGAGAAAACCGCTTCCGGGAAACTTTCGGACGCCATTACGAAGAGTTCCACGTCGGTGACATCTATGAGCACCGTCCGGGCCGCACGATCAGCGAGGCCGACAACACCTGGTTCACGCTGCTGACGATGAATACGCATCCGATGCATTTCGACGCTGAATATGCCAAGGCTTCGGAGTTCGGTCGCTGCATCGTCTGCTCACCGCTGACGATCGCGCTGATCGTCGGCATGAGTGTCAGCGACGTGTCGCAAAAGGCGATCGCCAATCTCGGCTGGACTGACATCAAGATGACCCATCCCCTGTTCGCCGGCGATACGCTGACGGCCGAATCGCAAGTGCTGGCCAAGCGCGAATCGGCTTCGCGCCCGGGTGCCGGCATCGTCAGCGTCAGTTCGACCGGATTCAACCAGCACGGCGTGGTCGTCTGTACTTTCGTCCGCACCATCCTGGTCGCCCGTCAGGGGCATAGCTTCGAAGACAAGGTTGGTTACTGATGGATTCCAAGGCGAGCCCCACTGACAGTCAGTCCTGGAGCGCTGACGACGAGCGCGCGATCCTTGACAGCATCGAACAATGGGTCGAGAAGGAAGTACGTCCGATCGCCCGCAAGTTCGATCAGGCGGATGAATATCCGCATGAGCTGGTCGAGCAGATGAAAGAGCTGGGATTGTTTGGCGCCACCATCGGCCAGCAATATGGCGGCCTGGGCCTGCCGGCATCGACCTATGCCAAGATCGTCATCAAGGTCGCCTCGGCCTGGATGGCGCCTTCGGGCATCTTCAATTCGCATCTGATCATGGCTTCGGCGATCGAGCGTTTCGGCACCGAGGCGCAAAAAGCCAGTTTTCTGCCGCGGATGGCCAGCGGCGAATTTCGCGGTGGTATCGGCCTGACCGAGCCCAATGCCGGCACTGACCTACAGGCGATTCGCACGGTGGCCAAGCGCGATGGCGACAGCTATATCGTCAATGGCGCCAAGACTTGGATCACCAACAGCGGCAACGGCCACGGGATTTTGCTGCTGGTCAAGACCGACCCGCAGGCCCAGCCCCGCCACAAGGGCATGAGCTTGCTGATCGCTGAGAAGGGCGAAGGATTCATCGTCGCCAACAAGATGAAGAAGCTCGGCTACAAGGCGATCGATACCTGCGAGCTGGTGTTTGACAACTACCGCGTCAGCGCCGACAGGCTGGTCGGCGGTGTCGAGGGCCTGGGCTTCAAGCAGGTGGCGGGCGGGCTGGAGTTGGGCCGGATCAATGTCGCAGCGCGCGGTTGCGGCATCGCGCTGGGTGCGCTCGAGTTGTCGGTGCGCTATGCACAGGAGCGCAGCACTTTCGGCAAGCCGATCTGCGAGCATCAGGCGATCCAGTTGAAGCTGGCTGAAATGGCGACCCAGGTGGAGGCGGCAAAGTTGCTGATCGAGCAGGCGGCACGCAAATACGATGCGGGCGAGCGCTGCGACATGGAGGCAGCGATGGCCAAATATTTTGGCTCCGAGGCTGGTGTTTTTTGCGCCAACGAGGCGATGCGGATCTTTGGTGGTTACAGCTATTCGACCGAGTACGAGATCGAGCGCTATTACCGCGACGCGATGTTGATGTGCATCGGCGAAGGCACGAATGAAGTCCTGCGCACCATCATCGCCAAGCAGTTGATCGCGCGCCACCCGGTATGAGTTCGCGAGTCGCTCAGCCGCTGCCGCTGCAGGGCGTGCGCATCCTGGCGATCGAGCAATATGGCGCCGGCCCCTTCGCTTCGATGCACCTGGCCGATCTGGGCGCCGAGGTCATCAAGATCGAAACGCCCGGCGGCGGCGATATGTCGCGCGCCACCGGCCCGCATTTTCTGGGCCCGGATGACAGCCAGTTCTTCCAGACCTTCAACCGCAACAAGCAGAGCGTCGTACTCGACCTGAAGAGCGTTTCAGGGCTTGCGGATTTCCATCATCTGGTCGCGACGGCTGACGCCGTCTTGAACAACCTTCGCGGCGACCAGGCGGACAAGCTGGGGCTGACCCACCAGGCACTTGCTGCCATCAACCCGCGCCTTGTTTGTGCCCATCTTTCTGCCTATGGCCGCGACAATGAACGCGCGACCTGGCCTGGCTACGACTATCTGATGCAGGCCGAAGCCGGCTTCATGCATCTGACGGGCGAACCCGGCGCGCCACCGACCCGCATGGGTTTGTCCGTGGTCGATTACATCAGCGGTGTCACCCTCGCGGTCGGTTTGCTGGCGGCGCTGGTCGGTGCGCTGAAGACGGGTGTCGGGCGCGATGTCGACGTCAGCCTGTTCGATGTCGCTTTGTTCCAGTTGACCTATCCAGCCACCTGGTACCTGAATGGCGGGCATGTCACCACAAGACAAGCGAGCTCGGCGCACCCGGCCACCGTACCCTGCCAGCTCTTGCCCACCGCCGACGGCCATGTTTTCCTGATGTGCATGACGGCCAAGTTCTGGGACTTGCTGCTGATTGAGCTGGATCTGCCCGCTCTGCGCAGTCTGCGCTTCGCCGATGCTGCGTTGCGACGCACGAACAAGGCCGAGTTGATCCCGCTGCTGGAAGCCGCATTTGCTCAGCGCAGTACCGCCGACTGGCTCGAGCGCATGTCCGGCAAGCTGCCGATCGCGCCGGTGCTGGGCCTGCAGCAAGCCATCGACAACCCTTTTGCCGCGCGCATCGGCATGCTGCAATCGCTGCCGCATCCACTGGCTTCTGACTTTCGCATGCTGGCCAATCCGATCAAGCTTGACGGCCAGCGCTTGTCCGGCCAGGTCTGCTCGGCGCTGGGCGCGGACAACTTGCGTTTGCTCGGCCACCGGCGATGAAGCGAGGCTTGATCCAGCGCCATGTGCGATGGTCCGGCGGCTTGCATCTGCAGTACCGTGAGGCCGGGCGTGGCGGCATGCCGCTGGTGTTGCTGCATGCGTCACCGCGCTGCTCGGCAATGTATGAACCCTGGATGCAGCAGCTTGCAGATCAATTCCATGTCTTGGCAGTCGATACGCCGGGTTATGGTGGCTCTGATCCGCTGCCTACGCCGCCGGCTTCGCTGGCCGACTATGTGGCGCCATTGCATCAACTGCTCAGCGAGGTGATCGGCCAGCCCTTCCTTCTTTACGGCTCGGCCACCGGTTCGCAATTGGCCATCGCTTATGCCTTGGAGCATCCGGCCGCTCTGTTGCACCTGCTGCTCGACAACGCTGCGCATTTCGAGCCTGCCGAGCATGAACATATCGTGGCGAACTATTTCCCCGACCTGAGTCCGCGAGACGATGGCAGCCATTTGCTCGAAGCCTGGCGCATCAGCGCTGGCATGCTGCAGTATTTCCCCTGGTTCGAGCAAGACGATGCGCATCGCTTTCGGGCTGATCCTCCATCAGCTGACGAGATCCACGCCACCTTTGCCGCGCTGCTGGCCGCCGGGTCGGACTATGCGCTGGCCTACCGGGCCGCCTTCGACCATGAACGGGCAGAAAATGTGCAGGCGCTGCGGGTGCCGACAACGATTTTTCGCTGGCAGGGCTCGATCCTGCTGAAACAGATCGACGCCTTGCTGGCCAAGGAGTTGCCGCCTCAGGTGCGGTCGCTCGATATTCCCGCGCCGATGGTTCAGCGCATGGCGGCGATGCAGCAGCATTTGCTGAGCCTTCGCGATACCTGCCTGAACCTCAAGCCAACAGCTCACTGAAAGCCGCTTGCCGATGCACATCGAACAAATCACGCTGCAACGCACGCCGGTCGGTTTGCCCGAAACCAGCGACTTTGCTTTTGGCCATGCCGAGCTGCCACAGCCCGAAGAAGGGCAGGTACTGGTCCGCGTGCTGGCGCTGTCGCTCGACCCCTATCTGCGCAGTGCGATGGCCGGCCGCCACCTCAGCGCTTCGATCGGCATTGGCGACCTGGTTCGCGGCGAGGGCCTGGTCGAGGTGCTGGCCTCGCGTCATCCGGCCATGGCGGCCGGCGAGCAATGGGTCGCTGCTTGCGGTTGGCGCAGCCATGCCTTGCTCGACGCTGCAGCGGTGGCGCAGGCGCGCCGCGTACCGGCCTGGCTGGATCGGCCGACGCTGGCCCTTGGCGGCCTGGGTATGCCCGGTTTGACTGCCTGGGCGGGTTTGAACCGTCTGGCCGATGCCCGGGCTGGCGATACGCTGGTCGTCTCTGCTGCGAGCGGGCCGGTCGGTGCAACCGTCGGTCAATTGGCCAAAATCAAGGGCTGCCGGGTCATCGGCATCGCTGGCGGCCCGGAGAAATGTGCCTGGGTCACCGGGGTGGCCGGCTTTGATGCCTGTATTGACTACCGCGATGAAGACCTGCGTCAGGCGCTCGACCGGCTTTGCCCTGAGGGCGTCGATGTGTATTTCGACAATGTCGGTGGCGATACGCTGCTGGCCCTGCTCGAACGTCTGGCGCTGGGTGCGCGGGTCGTGCTGTGCGGGCTGATGGCTCAGTACAACGGCGCCGCGCCGACGGCGATCAATCCGGCCTTGTTGATCCGTGCCCGCGCCACCATGCGCGGTCTGGTCGTCTATGACCATTGGGATGCGCTGGAGCAGATGCTGAGCGAAATGAAGGCGCATTACCTGGCCGGCAGATTGCAGTTTCGCGAAGACATCGCCGAGGGCCTGCAAAGCGCGCCGGCTGCCTTTGTGCGCTTGATGCAGGGTCGCAACCAGGGCAAGGCCTTGGTGCGGCTCTGATCGCCGAATGACTTATTGCCCACAGTTCCATCGATGAGAAGCTGAAAAATGATGAAACCAGTCGACACCTCAAGTTCCAGCCCCGGCAGCGCTGAATTCCGGCTTGGTTGGGGCGTTGTTCTCTCAGCCCTGGTCGGAATTGGTCTGGGCCTGTCGCCGGTGCCTTTTTACACCATCGGCATGCTGGCGCCGGAGCTGCACAAGGCCTTCGGCTGGGAGTTCGGCGCCATCATGGGCGGACTGCCGATCATGACCCTGGGCGTTCTGGTCGCCAGCCCGGCAGTCGGCATGCTGGCTGACCGCTTTGGCGTGCGCCGGGTCGCGCTGATCTCGATTGTGTTGTTCAGCTTGTCCTTCATGAGCTTTGCGCTCAGCAATGGTTCGATCGAGCTGTTCTACCTGAACTGGGGCGTGATGGCCTTGTGCGGGGCCGGCACCTTGCCGGTGACCTGGACGCGGGCGGTGAACAACCGATTCGATCTGCACAAGGGCCTGGCGCTCGGACTCTCGCTGCTCGGTACCGGCTTGTTCGGGTTCTTCGTCAAGCCATTGACCGCCTGGCTGATCCTTGCCTATGGCTGGCGTTCGGCCTATCTGGTGGTTGGCGCGATGCCGCTGCTGCTGGCGCTGCCGATTGCCTATTTCTTCTTTCACGATGTTGAACATGTCGGGGAAGATGCCGCACAGCGCCGGGCTTCAGCGGCTTTGCGCAGCCAGGCCACGCCGGGCCTGACAATGCGCCAGGCCTTGCGCGACTGGCGCTTCTGGTGCCTGGCAATCGCCTTCATGCTGATCGCCTTCGCAGTTGGCGGCCCGATTCCCAATATGGAAAACATCCTCAAGGTGGCCGGGTTCCAGCGCGGCGATGTGGTCAGCCTGGTCGCGCTGATCGGCTTGTCGGTGATCGCAGGTCGTGTCATCGGCGGCTGGTTGATCGACCGTTTCTGGGCCCCAGGGGTGGCCTTCTTCCTGCTCAGCATGCCCGCTATCGCCTGCTGGTTGCTGGCCGGTGGAGAGCTCAGCCTGGCATCAGCGCAACTGTCCATCATGCTGATCGGATTTGCTGCTGGCGTCGAATATGACCTGATGGCCTTTCTTGTCGCGCGCTACTTCGGATTGAAGAGCTACGGCGCCATTTACGGCGCCCTGTACGGTTTTTTTGCGCTTGGCGCAGGCATCGGCCCGGTCATTTTCGGCAAGTCATTTGACCGGACCGGCTCCTACAGTTCGGTGCTGCTGATGTCGGCCTTGCTGTTGCTGGCAGGCTCTGCCTCGCTGCTGGCCCTGGGGCGTTACCGGCGTTTTTCTCCGGATTGAACCCGCTGAGTCGCCTTGGCAAAGGCTGTTCAGGCTTTGGCGTCAAGCTCGCGGTGGCGTTTCAGTACCTGGCCATGGCCGGCGAATTGCCTGGCCAATGTTTCGACCAGGTAGACCGAGCGATGCTGGCCGCCAGTGCAGCCGATGGCAACCGTCAGGTAACTGCGCTGGTCAGCAGCGAAATTCGGCAGCCAGCGGGTCATGAATTCACCGATCTGCTTGAGCATCAACCCGACTTCAGGCTGGGCATCGAGATAGGCCGCCACCGGTGCATCGCGTCCGTTCAGCGGGCGTAATTCGCGATCGTAATAGGGATTGGGCAGCACCCGCACGTCGAAGACGAAATCGGCATCGTTGGGCACACCATGTTTGAAGGCAAAGGATTCGAACACCAGGGTCAGCGAGTCGCTGGCAACGCCGACCAGATCGCGGACCCAGGTGCGCAGCAGGGCGGGGCGCAGCAAGCTGGTGTCGATGACGGTCGACTCGACGCGCAGCGCTGCCAGCAACTCGCGCTCTAGAGCGATTGCTTCGAGCAGCGCCAGATGCGCGTCATTGCCTTGATCCGCGTTGTCGTGATCCTGGCGCAGCGGATGCGGGCGGCGGGTTTCGGAGAAGCGCCGCATCAGCGCCTCGGTATTGGCATCGAGAAAAATCGAACAGACCGCCACGCCTGAAGCCCGCAATTGCTTCACCAAAGGCAGCAGCAGTGGCAGCGATCCGGCACTGCGCACATCGACCGAGATCGCCACCCGGCGTTTGCCGCGCTGTTTTTCAAGCGCGAGGAAGTCGAGCAGCAACTCGGCCGGCAGGTTGTCGACGCAGAAAAAGCCGGCATCCTCCAGCGCATGCATGGCCACCGATTTGCCACCGCCCGCCATGCCTGTGACCAGCACGACTTCGCTTTGCCGCTTCTCGGCAGCTTGCTCCGGCGCTTGATTGATCATTGGAGAATCCTTGGTGCTGCAGCAACATCGTTCGACAAGTCGAGCATTTCCTGCGCATGGGCCAGGCTGGTCGTGGAGATCCGCTCGCCGCCCAGCATCCGCGCGATTTCTGCGACCCGGGCGGCGCCGGCAACCGGTTGCACATCGCTGCTGGTCAGCCCGGCATGCGAAGTCTTGGAGACCAGCAGATGCTGGTCGGCGCAAGCCGCGACCTGGGGCAAATGGGTGACGGCCAGCACCTGCACCGAGCGCCCGAGCTGCTTCATCAGGCGCCCGACTGTTTCGGCCACCGCGCCACCAACGCCGGCGTCGATCTCGTCAAAGATCAGCGTTTCAACCCCAGCGCGCTGCTGCAGGCAAGTCGTCACCGAGATCGCCAGCGAGATCCGCGACAGCTCGCCACCCGAGGCCACCTTGGACAAAGGCCTGGGTGTGCTGCCGGCATGGCCTGCGACCAGAAATTCAGCCGACTCCAGGCCGAAGCTTTGCGGCTGTTCCTGGGCTGCCAGATTGATTTCGAATATTCCGCCATTCATGCCCAGATTCTGCATCGTCTTTGTGACAGCCGCTGCCAACTCTGGCGCCGCTGAAGCGCGCGAGCCGCTGACGCGGCCGGCCTCGGCGTCGAAAGCTTGGCGGGCTGCCGCCAAAGCCAGTTCGAGCGAGGCCAGGTCGCTGGCGGCGTCGAGTGCTTCGAGCTCTTCGCGCCATTGCTGATGCATGGCTGGCAACTCGGCGGGCGGGCGGCGGTAGCGGCGCGCCAGCGTCAGCCAGGCCGAGACCCGCTCGTCCAGCATCTGCATCCGCTCGGGCTCGATCTCGGTGCGGCGCAGATAGGCGTTCAATTCATGTGCGGCATCCTGCATCTGCGCCTGCGCGCCGCGCAGCGCTTCGACCGCAGGCGCCAGCAAGGCGTCGTAGTCGAGCACGTTTTCGAGCTGGTTCAAGGCGCTGACCGTCAGCGATTCGGCGCTGGGCTCGGCGTCGCTGACGGCTTCGAGCGCTATGCGCACCGCGTCGAGCAGCGACTGCGCGTGCGACAAACGCTGATGCTCGGCATTCAGGCTATCCCATTCATCCTGGCCCGGCGCCAGGCGCTTGATCTCGCCGATCTGCCAGGCCAGACGCTCGCGCTCGCGTGCCAGTTCACCCTGGCGCGATTTGGCGCTGGCGAGCAAATCCCCCGCCTGTTTCCACTGCCCGTAGCGTGCCGTCAGCGCCGTCAGATCGATGCCGGCAAAGCCGTCGAGCAGCGCGCGCACCGATGCGGGCCGGGTCAGGCCTTGCCAGGCATGCTGGCCATGGATGTCGAGCAGGCTGTCGGCCAGCTCGCGCAGCTGCGTCACGGTGGCCGGGCTGCCATTGATCCAGGCGCGGCTCTTGCCCTGGGCGTCGATCACGCGGCGCAACAGCAAGGCATCGCCTTCAAGCTCGAAACCGGCTTGATCAAGCCAGGCTTGAAGATGCGCGGGGCGATCGAACTCGGCCGAGATGTCAGCGCGCAGCGCACCTTCGCGAACCACACCGGAGTCGCCGCGGCTGCCCAACGCCAGTTGCAGCGCATCGACCAGAATCGATTTGCCCGCGCCGGTCTCACCGGTCAGCACCGCAAAACCGGCGCCGAAGTCCAGTTCCAAGGCGGGCACGATGACGAAATCGCGCAGGCTCAGTCGGCGCAGCATGCTTTTACTCGCCTTCGTGCCAGCGCAGCTTGCGCCGCAAGGTGGCGTAATAGCTCCAGCCTTCGGGGTGCAGGAAACAGACCTGGTGGGCGGAGCGGCGCACGGTGACGCGGTCGCCATGCTGCAGGCTGGCCAGGCTTTGCATGTCGAAATTGACGCTGGCGTCGCGGCCGGCGACGATCTTCACGCTGACGGCCCCGGTATCGGGCAAGACGATCGGTCGGTTCGACAAGGTATGCGAAGCGATCGGCACCAGCAACCAACCGGCGATGCTCGGGTGCAGGATCGGCCCGCCGGCCGACAGCGAGTAGGCGGTTGAGCCGGTCGGCGAAGCGACGATCACACCGTCGGCGCGCATATTGGCGACGAACTCATCGCCGATGTCGATGCGCAACTCGACCATGCTGGCAGTGGCGCCGCGGCTGACCACCACATCGTTCAGCGCCAGCCCTTCGAAGATGCTGACTTCATCGCGCCAGACAGCGCCTTCGAGCATGGCGCGGCGTTCGGTTTCGAAATCGCCCGCGAGGATTGGCCCCAACGTTTCGCGAAACTTCTCGATGGAAATATCGGTGATGAAACCCAGCCGCCCCTGGTTGATGCCCACCAGCGGCACGCCGTAGCGCGCCATTTCCCGGGCAAACCCGAGCATCGTGCCATCACCGCCGACGACGATGGCCAGATCGCATTGAGCGCCAAGCTCCTCGTTGGACAAGGCTTCGAATTCGGTGATGCCGGTATTCAAGGCGGTTTCGCGTTCGAGCGAAATTTTGATGCCCAGACCGGTCAGGAAGTCTGCAATCTCTTGCAAAATCGGGCGAATGCCTCTGGCCTGATGCTTGCCGACAATCGCTACATGCTGGAATCGCTTGACCATGGCCGGAATTACACCACAGCGCTATGCCTGCCCCATGAACAACGAGGCCCTTTCGCCGCAGTCCTTACAATTCAACCATGCTTGACGAGCGTTCCCGATCCCTGCTGAAAACCCTGGTCGAACGGTATATCGCCGACGGCCAGCCGGTCGGATCGCGCACGCTGTCGCGCGCCTCGGGTCTCGAGCTGAGTCCGGCGACGATCCGCAATGTGATGGCCGACCTCGAAGACCTCGGCCTGATCGCCAGCCCGCATACCAGTGCCGGGCGCATTCCGACCGCGCGCGGTTACCGTTTGTTCGTCGACACCATGCTGACCGCACAGCCGGCCCTGATCAGCGCCGACTCTCGTTCGATCGAATCGCGCTTGCAGCCCGACCAGCCGCAGCGGGTGATTGCCAGCGCGGCCCATCTGCTTTCGAGTCTGTCCAATTTCGTCGGCGTGGTGACTGCGCCGCGCAAGCCCAGTGTCTTTCACCATATCGAGTTCCTGCGCCTGGGAGACCGGCGCGTGCTGGTGATCATGGTCTCGCCCGATGGCGATGTGCAGAACCGGGTCATCTTCACCGCCCAGGATCTGAGTCAGTCCGAACTGGCTGAAGCCAGCAACCGGCTCAACGCCAACTACGCCGGGCTGAGCCTGGAGGCCGTGCGCGAGCGACTGAAGAGCGAAGTCGATGCGCTGCGCAGCGAGATTGCCTGCCTGATGAATGCCGCCGTGCAGGCCGGTGCCGACGCGATGACCGACGACGAAGAGCGGGTCGTGATCTCCGGCGAGCGCAACCTGCTGACCGTACAGGACTTCGGCAACGACATGGGCAGCTTGCGGCGCTTGTTCGACATGTTCGAGCAGAAGACCCAGTTGATGCGCTTGCTCGACGTTTCCAGCCGCGCCGAGGGCGTGCGCATCTACATCGGTGGTGAAAGCCTGGTCGTGCCCTTCGAAGAGCTCTCCATCGTTTCGGCGCCTTATGAAGTCGACGGCCAGGTTGTCGGCACACTCGGCGTCATCGGCCCGACGCGGATGCCCTATAACCGCATGATCCAGATCGTCGACATCACCTCGCGCATGATCAGCCAGGCGCTGTCGCAGAAATAGCCATCGCCGCACCTATACAATCCGCCCTCTCCGGCGCAATGCCGGAAACAGTTCAAAGGGCCGTTAGCTCAGTTGGTTAGAGCAGAGGACTCATAATCCTTTGGTCCGCGGTTCAAGTCCGCGACGGCCTACCAATAAAATCAAGCACTTAGCGCAGAAAACGCTAATTGCTTTTTTCTTTACCGCGCAGGATGTAAGGGCGGATGTAAGAAATTTTTTTTGAATTCGTCGGTGTTGGAACAGACCAGCATGGAAGATCTTCCCCCACTCTTTCCGGCATCGGCATCGGCATCGCGCTGTGCCAAAGCAGCGGCTACCATCGTCGGCAGCTAGCTGGAAATACAACGGAGCCGAAAAATGAAGAAGATGGGATTTGTCGTTCTGGCAATCGGAATCCTTGGTCTTTTGTTCACCCTGGCTATGGATACGTCGGTCGCAACAGGTGATTTTGGGCGGCGGGTCAACAATATTGGCCTGATGAGCGACAAGCAGAATCTCCTGATATTTTTTGCGGTGGCTTGTGTTGTTGGGGCTCTTTTCACTGCAAGCGGGTGGAATCAGGCGCCGCGCCAAGATCCAATCGAACCTGCCAGAAACAACATCGCCAAGTTCGGCACAGCAACCGCTCAGCAATCGCTGTTTGACGGAAGGCGCGACATCAGCCTGCCAGGCTACCAACTGTTCTTGACCAAGCGCTTCAGCATCGAAAAGAACAACACGCTGGACAAATTCGTGATCGGCAACGATGTTTTTGATGACTTGCCGATGGTGTTGGCCGATGCTGATGCTCGCTATGGACAACAGTTGGACGACCTTGCAGAAAGCCGGATAGAAGCAGCTGATCGAAAACTAAAACAACGGCAAGAACATTTTGCGCTGGCGGAGCAGGCGGCTTTTGCCCGCAAGAATGCTCTCCGTAAAGGCATGCGCTGGGCGGTTGGCTTAGCTGCCGTTGCCTTTGTTGCAACCGGCCTGACGATCCGACAACAGTCGATTGAGGTCGAGGCCACTCGGCTGGCTTGGCAATCGACTGGCAAGGTCATCAAGGACTGCGCCGATTGCCCGGAAATGGTGGCCGTCCCGGCCGGTAGTTTCGATATGGGCTCAGGTTCCAGTGGTTTATCCGTTGAGCAACCGGTGCACCAGGTCAAGTTGCCGGGTTTCCTGCTGGGTCGCACTGAAGTGACACAAGGTCAATGGCGTGCTGTGATGGGCGACAACCCCAGCTTTTTAAAGGGCTGCGGCGACGACTGCCCCGTTGAACATGTGAGTTGGAATGATGCCCAGTTGTTCGCGAAAAAACTGAGCCAAAGGACCGGCAAGACCTACCGCCTGCCTAGCGAGGCGGAGTGGGAATACGCAGCGCGCGCCGGGGGCAGGGGTCAATGGAGCTTTGGCGATGATGAGTCCCAACTCAGCGTTCATGCCTGGTTTACAGACAACAGCGATCGCAAGACCCACTCGGTCGGGCAGATGAAAGCCAATGTAATCGGCCTGCACGACATGCATGGCAATGTTTGGGAGTGGGTGCAGGACGATTGGCACTTTGATTACAAGGGCGCAACACACGATGGCTCGGCCTGGGGCATTGGCGGTGATCCGAAGCGGCGGGTAGTTCGCGGCGGAGCTTGGGGCGACAGGCCAGAGAAACTCCGCTCGGCCTACCGTGACCACTACGCGCCAGAGTACCGCTATAAAGACACCGGCTTGCGTATCGCCCGCGATCTCTGAACTATTGCCCGTTGCCTTTGGTTTTGGCGTGACCGTGCTTTAGGCTAACTGAGCTTCCCAAGCCGGCAGAGGAACAAGAGTCCCCCGGCTATTCCACGCCAGACTTTTCTACCCGGATGTCCGCAGAATGGATCGCTACGGCGTCAGCCTTGAGCGTCATGTGGCCCAGCACCGGCTTGAGACAGTCGGCCGGTGGGCTCGCGGGCATCTTGATCAGATCGCCCAGGCCTTAATGGATGATCGTGGCCAGCTTGATCCAGGTCTGCATGCTGGGTTCCATCCTCAGCCGATCGACTGCCCGGCGCGCTTCTTCAGCCAAATACAAGGTGTCGTCGTACTTCCAGGCTGCCGACTCACCGATCACGATGAACGGCGAGCATGGCCGCAGATGGTTCAACAAAATCAGCGCCCGCTCGTCATTGACCCAGGTGTAGATCGCTGTGAACTGGCCGTGTTCCCGGCACAGGAACGATTTACGCGTGTCGACCTCGATGCCCATGTATGCTGTCCCTAGGTTTGATCCTGGGAGCGTGCCACGCTTGCCACGACTTTTGGTCTGCCGGTCACCGGCCAAGGCCACCTCCTGAACTCAAACCAAGTGCAATGAGACGAGGATGAAAAAATGCCCAAGAAACAGCCAGAAAGTCCGGAACCATCAGTGACGCCAGACATCCCGGCCACTCCAAGGACGCCCGAGGAGGAACTGGAAAGTAGGCAAATCGACGCAACGGCCGATCGGCTCGTTCAAGATTGGGTCAAAGGCTTGAATGAAGCCGTGCTGAAAGGAAAGATGTCGAACTACTAGCTGGTTGCTGGTTCGCTGGCGATCTACATTACGTTAAGCCGCACAAATACAAACTCTCCGTACAAGTTCATATCAGTCGTGCCTGAACTTGCGGCCTGCTGCGGAGTTAGGCCCCACAAGTCGCACCGCAACATCGTCAATTTTAGTTCAAGATCAAAGCCATATAAAGTCGTTAGGAGCAGCATGAAAGTTCATATTTTGGTGGGTGCGCTCGCGCTCATGATCGGAAAAATGGTACTTGCTCAAAATCAAATAGCAGGAGCGGGTAATACGTCATGCGGCAAATACGTAGAATTT
>CANFIC010000007.1 GCA_947446685.1 Burkholderiales bacterium | reverse complement strand
GGCCTCGAGACCGGTCGCGGCCGCGGCCGCAAAATAGGCTTGCGCCAGTTCGGCGCGCCGCCGGGTCACCGCATCGAGATGTTTCAGTTGGCCCAGACCGATCGCGGCATTGATGTCGGTCAGGTTGAATTTGCCACCGGGAATCTCGACGTCCATGCCGTCCAAGCCGCTGCGCACCACGCCTTGCAAGCGCAGCCGCTCGACCGCTTCAGCCTCGGCGGCGTTGTTCAGCACCAGGCAGCCGCCTTCGGCGCAGGTGATGTTCTTGTTGGCCTGAAAGCTGAAACTGACCAGATCACCGAAACTGCCGATGCGCTGCGAGTTCCAATGCGAGTCGATCGCCTGCGCCGCATCCTCAATGACGCGCAGACCATGCTGCTTGGCGATGCGGTAGAGCCGATCCATATCGACCGGCAGACCGGCCAAGTAGACCGGCATGATGGCCTTGGTGCGCGGCGTGATCGCGGCCTCGACCGCTGCCAGGTCAATATTGCGTGTCTGCGGATCAATGTCGACGAACACCGGCTTGGCACCGACCGCCACGATCACATTGGCTGTGGCGACCCAGGTGATGGCGGTGGTGATGACTTCGTCGCCCGGGCCGATACCGGCCAGGCGCAGAGCCACCTCCATCGTCGCCGTGCCATTGGAGAAGGCGCGCACCGGCCGGCCGCCGAACAGCGCCGACAACTGCGCCTCGAATTCGGCCACTTTCGGTCCCGAAGTGATCCAGCCGGAAGCCAGCACAAGGCTGACATCGGCAATCGTTTCGGCGTCGATGTCGGGCTTGGTGAAAGGCAGAAAGGCGGGCAAACTCATGGCTCGAGGCAATCGGTGAAATTCAGCTGCGCGACATTACCAGGACGCCGGCCAAGATCAGCAGCATACCCGTCCAGCGCATCGGACCCAGCGCTTCACCGAACAGCCACCAGGCGGCGACCGCGTTGACGACATAGCCCAGCGACAGCATCGGGTAAGCGATCGAGACCTCGACCCGCGACAGGCCGATGATCCAGACCGCCACGCTGACCACATAACAAGTCAAGCCGGCGATGATCGGCCATTGTCCCAGCACTTGGAAAGCGGTCGACAGCAAGGTCGACCAGCCAACCGTCAGCGCACCGAGCGGCGCCACCCCCGCCTTCAGCAGCAGCTGTGCGCCGGCGTTCAAGAGCACGCCGGTCAGGATCAGCAAGAAGGTGGGCATTGTCATGGCGATTTACCGGGAAAGTTGGTCACAACGAGGCGCTTTTCGTCCCCGGTCAGGTCAAACATCGGCAGCCCTTGGGCCTTCAGCTGTTGATAGCTGTCGCGCGACATCAGCGCAAGGGCCGGCGGACCGGTGGTCCAGGCTGCCGAGAAAGCGGCCAGCGTTGGCAGCCATTTCTGCGGCTCTTGCTCGACGCCGAAAGCCAGCTCATCAGGCGCCTCGACCATGATCATGGTGCGCCGCAGATAGAAGGGCAAGGTGTGGTCAAGCCGGCGTACCGAATAGATCGGCATCTGCGGGGTCAACACCGCCTCGATCGCTGGCACCAGGTCGACGCCCGAATTGCTGCGCCCGAGCGTCTGATGCCCGGCCAGCCCGACCGTCGTGCCGCCGAACCAGGCGAGCGCAAACAGCGTGATACTCAGGCCCAGTTGGCCACCTCGGTTGCAACGCCAAGCCAGCAGCAAGCCGAGCAGGATCACCAGGCAAGCCGCTCCCAGCCACAGCCCATAGTCGTCACTGCGTTGCAGCAGCAGCGTCGCCAGCAAGCCGCCGCCAGCCAGCAGCAGCATGCCGAGCAACTGTCGCTGCCAGGCCTTGGCGTCGATCCGGTCGAGGGCCAGCGCCGCCAGCAGCGCCAGCGCCGGAAAGACCGGCAGGATATAGCCGGGCAACTTGGAACCCGACAGGCTGAAGAATACAAGGATCGCGCCGGCCCAGACGGCCAACAGCAACTCCGGCCTGAATTCCCTGGCCTGGCCAGAATTTCGCAGCAAAGCGCAGATGCGCGGCGTCAGCCCCAGCCAGGGCAAAAATCCTGCAATCAGCTGCGGTCCAAAGTACCACCAGGGGGCGCCGCGCTGGTGCACCGAAGAGGTGTAGCGCTGCCAATGCTCATGGATGAAAAAGAACTGCGTAAATTCCGGGTTGCGGGTCGAAATCAGCCAGAACCAGGGCGCCGTCAGCAGCAGGAAGAGGATCGTGCCGCTGACGATATGCAAGCGGCGCCACAAAACCCAGTCGCGCGCCACCAAGCTGTAAACGACCAGCACCAGACCCGGCAACACGAGGCCGATCAGCCCCTTGGTCAGCACCGCCAAGGCCATCGCAGCCCAGGCAAACAACATCCAGCGCCGGCGGCTTTGCAAGCTCGCTTGAGGATGCTGAGCCAGCAGGAAGCCGGCCAGCACGCCGGCCAAGGCACCCGAGACGCCCATGTCGAGCGAGTTGAAATGGCTGCCGATATTCCAGGTCGGAGCCGCCAGCAGCGCAAGGCCGGTGAACCAACTCACCCGGTCACCGTACCAGCGCCGCGCCGCCCACATCGTCAGCAGCAGACCGGCAGCGCCGCTGATTGCGACCCAAAGCCTGGCTTGCCAGTCACCGACGCCAAAGGCTTGATAAGCCAGCGCTGTCATCCACAAATGGAAGGGCGGCTTCTCGAAATACTTCAAGCCGTTGTAGCGGATCGTCACCCAGTCGCCGCTGGCGAACATCTCGCGCGCGATCTCGGCATAGCGACCCTCGTCCGAAGGTAGCAGATGCCTGATGCTCAGCGTCATGAACCAGACCGCCAGAACCACCGCCATCAGCAACCAGACCGCTGGCGCGGATGCCCTGGCCTGCCCAGGCATCGGCAATGAAGACTCAGGCGGGCGGGGCATCTCGGTCATTCAGTCAGGGCTTGCATTCGCGAAGGCAGGAGCGAAAGTCTAGCAGCAGGCCCAGGCGTGCCAGCGAGGCACAAGTCCGCTTTACTGATAGGCTAGCGGCTCTTGCAAGCTTCCAACTCAGCCGCCATGAGCTTTTTGGCCATAGACATCGGAAATACCCGCCTCAAATGGGCTGTCTACACATCACCCCAACCGGGCGCAGTGCTGCTGGCCCAAGGGGCGGTATTTCTGGAAAACATCGAACAACTTGCCGACAACGACTGGCGCCATCTGTCCGAGCCACACAGCGTCTTGGGCTGCAATGTGGCTGGCGATGCGGTGCGCCGCAGAGTCGAGGAACAGCTCGAGCTCTGGGACGTCAATCCCAGCTGGGTGGTGTCGAGCGCCCATGCGGGCGGCGTCACCAACGGCTATGACCATCCCGGCAGGCTTGGCGTCGACCGCTTCGTCGCGTTGATCGGCGCCCACTCCCATGTGCTGGCGCGTGGCCTGCCGCGCGCGGCTCTGGTGGTGATGATCGGCACGGCGGTGACGGTCGATGCGCTCGACGCCAACGGGATTTTTCTGGGCGGTCTGATCCTGCCAGGTCACGGCATCATGCTGCGCGCGCTCGAAGCCGGCACGGCCGGGCTGCGCGTGCCCACCGGCGATGTGCGTGAATTTCCGACCAATACCTCGGACGCGCTGACCAGTGGCGGCACCTATGCGATCACCGGGGCGATCGAGCGGATGCATCGCCACCTGCAACGCCGCACTGGTAGCGAACCGCTGACCTTGATGACCGGCGGCGCTGGCTGGAAGGTCTCACCCACGCTCGAGGTTGGGCATGAACTGCTCGACTCACTGATTTTCGACGGCATGCTGGCATTGCAATCACACCGTCTGGCGCTCTGAAAAGTTTCAGTCCTGACGGACTTCAACCTCGGCATGAGCGGCAATTCCGACCGCATTCAGGAACGACGCCAGCAGGCGATTGACGCCTTGGAACTTGACCGAACGGCTTTTTTCGCTGCGCTGGCACATGACCCAATTGAGCAGATCGCCAGCGGCGGCAAAATCAATTCGCAGCAATTTTTGGCAGTCAACGGTCAGATGCCCGGATTTCCCGGCGCTGAGTCGATCCAGCAGCACCGAGATGTCGCCGCTCAGTTGGCCTTGCAAGGCCAACTGCATCCTTGACCCTCCATCATCCGGCAGGCCCGGCAGCGTCGGCATGAAGTCAGTCGCTGGTCCGCTCGACTCAGTAGAGCTGGTTTCAGCGCCGTCGCTACGCCGACCACACAAAGCCTTCCAAGGCGGCGGGGCGGCATCAAAGTTGATACGGTAGTCGATCGCCAGGGCGTCAAAGCCTGACCGGGCATCGATGGCGCGGTAAAAGTCAAACAGCGTCAACCAGGTCTGGGCATGCTGCTGACGACTGCCGCCCGGGCCGATCAACTCGACCAAGGCGGTTTCGCAGGCAGAAAATTCGGCGATGGCAAAGGCCATCACCACCGGGTCGAGCAGCGGGTCATGGCGATAGTGCTGCAGCGGCGGCAGGCTGCTGGCGAACATTGCCGGCCTTGTGGTGGCTTCGCCAACCGTCGGCCGTTCGCTGTGATGGAGCCTGGCGGACAAGCCAGCGCCGCCAGGGTTTGGCGCGGCAGGGCCTGGCAAAAATCCCTCGCGGCGCTTGCCGCGCAGCGCAGCGAACTCGGCCTCGCGCAACGAGTCATTCCGACGCTGGCGCAAGACCAAGCCGGTCGGCGCAGCGCCGGTATTTTTCGGCAATGTCATGGTCGCCCGGAACTTGTTGGCGAATGGGTGAACAAGCGGCTGCGGCTGACGCAAGAACCGGCGCCCGCTTGCAATAGATTTCAGTCGCCGAACATCTTCTGTTTCATCTCGCGCCGTTGCTGCGCTTCGAGCGACAGGTTCGCTGTCGGCCTGGCGATCAGGCGGCCGAGGCCGATCGGCTCGCCGGTCTCGTCGCAATAGCCATATTCGCCATTGTCCAGACGGGTCAGCGATTGCATGATCTTCTTCAACAGCTTGCGTTCGCGATCGCGGGTGCGCAACTCCAGCGCATGCTCTTCCTCGATCGTCGCACGGTCGGCCGGATCGGGCACGATCGATGTGTCTTCGCGCAGATGTTCGGTGGTCTCGCCGGCATTCGACAGCACGCCGTTCTTCAAGGCGGTCAGTTTGTCGCGGAAAAACTCGATCTGCTTGGCATTCATGTACTCCGCCTCGGGCATCGCCAGCACCTCGGCATCGGTCAGCTCGTTGCCTGCCTTCGCCTTCCAGGCGCCAACCAGCTTCGGGTCGATCTTGGCGGGAACCCGCGGGCTCTCGATCACGGTCGAAACCGTCTGCCTGGTGGGCGGCTTCGGCGGCGCGAATCGGTCGGCAAAACGGCTGCTGTTGGGCGGCGGCGCGGCGACCAGAAAGGCCGCATTGGCCAACTCGAGCGCCTCGGCCTTGAGCTTGGCGGCGCTTTTGACAGGCTTTGACTTGACGGCCACCGGGCGCGGCTCTGCAACAGCCGTCGTTGGCGTTGGCGCTGTCGGATTGTTCTTCTGGACCGGGGTCTTGCTCACTTAACTCTCCTCGCTTGGGGCTTCATGCCTGCTCTCTACAGATCAGGATCTGGACTTGTCGCCATTTGCAAGCGCCGCAGATTGTAGCCATCTCGCCAACGATGGCTCACTAACTCCGGCGGCTAGGCCAAACAGGCTTCCAGACCCTGCAACAGGATTTCCTGCGGCAGGTCAATGCCGATGAAAACCATCTTGCTCGTCTTTTTTTCTCCGGGCATCCATTTCGGGCCCAGATCCGATCCCATCAACTGGTGCACGCCCTGAAAGATCACCTTTTTGTCGGTTCCTTTCATGTTCAGTACACCCTTGTAACGCAGCATCTTCGGGCCATAGACCTGCACGATGGCGCCAAGAAAATCTTCCAGCTTGGCCGGGTTGAAGGCCCGATCCGAGCGGAATACAAACGACTTCACATCATCGTCGTGAACATGATGGTGAGGGTGGTCACAATGCTCACCATGTTCATGTTCGTGAGTCGCATGAGCATCAACATTGAGGAAATCGGGATCGATTTCGAGCTTGGCGTTCAAATTGAAGCCACGCAAGTCGAATACCTTGGCCAATTTGACCTCGCCGAAATGCGCCTGCTGCTGTGGCGCACGCGGGTTCATATGCTTGATCCGGTGCATCAGCGCGGCGACGACTTCAGGTTCGACCAGATCGGACTTGCTGATGAAGATCTGGTCGGCAAAACCGATCTGGCGCCGCGCCTCCTGGCGGGTATTCAATTGCTCATCGGCATGTTTGGCATCAACCAGGGTCAGGATCGAGTCGAGCAGATAGCTCTCGGCAATTTCGTCATCCATGAAGAAGGTCTGCGCTACCGGCCCCGGATCAGCCAACCCGGTGGTCTCGATGATCACCCGCTCGAACACCAGTTCACCGCGGCGCCGTTTGGCCGCCAGGTCGCTCAAGGTCGTGCGCAGATCTTCGCGGATCGTGCAACAGACGCAGCCATTGTTCATCTGGATGATCTGCTCTTGCGTCTCGGCCACCAGGATCTCGGTATCGATGTTCTCTTCGCCGAATTCGTTTTCGATCACCGCAATCTTCTGTCCATGAGCTTCGGACATTACGCGCTTGAGCAGGGTGGTTTTGCCTGAACCCAAAAAGCCCGTCAGGATGGTTACAGGGATAAGGCCGTTGGACATGGATAAGTCTCAGAAGTGAATTGGGGCCGACATTCGGCAAACCCGATATGGGGGCGTGTGACTCTCACGCAAGACTCGCCAGAAGTCAATCGGTTATTCTGCGTCCCTGTGCAACTACGACACGCCTGCCCCTGTGTCTGATCCCCAGTCTAGCCGGCACCCGCAACGCGGGGGCCAGAAGCAAACCGAATTGCAGCGCGGTCTATTCGACCGGATGCTGGAATTTCTCCATCCAGGCCCGGACTCGACCAGCGAACTGATGGCGGCATTGGCCGACGCCGAGCGACGGGATCTGATCGAACCCGAATCGCGCCAGATGCTCGAAGGCGTGCTGCGCATGGCCGAACTATGCGCTGGTGACGTGATGGTCGCGGCACCGCGTATTGACTCGCTGGACATTGAGGCCGCCTACGACGATTTGCTGGACCAGGTGATCGACTCTGGACATTCCCGCTTTCCGGTCTTCGAGGGCGAGCGCGACAACATCATCGGCATTCTGCTGGCCAAGGACTTGCTGAAAGTTCAGCGAGCACCCGAGCTGAACCTGCGTACCTTGCTGCGACCGACTGTTTTCGTACCCGAAAGCAAGGGACTGAACGAGTTGCTGCGCGACTTCCGCTCGAACCGCAACCATCTGGCGATCGTCATCGACGAGTTCGGCAATACCGCCGGCCTGATCACGATCGAAGACGTGCTTGAGGAAATCGTCGGCGAGATCGAGGATGAATTCGATGACAAGGACGGCGAGTCGGGCATCTACACGCTGGCAGACGGCAGCCAGAGGGTCGCTGGCGATGCCTTGATTTCGGCCGTTAATCACAGTTTTTCGGCCGATCTGCCCGAAGATGAATTCGACACCATCGGGGGCTTGGTCGCCCAACAGCATGGCCGCGTGCCCCGGCGAGCTGAGGTGATCGAGTTGCATGGCCTGCGCTTTGCCGTGATGCTGACCCGCGGTGGCGCGGTGCGCTGGTTCAAGGTCACCCGCGCCGAGCGCAGCCCGGCTTGAAGCAAGGCCAGCCTTCAAAGTGGCTGGCGGCATTCTGTGCCGGCCTGCTGCAGACAGCCGCCTTTGCTCCATCGCCAGCCTGGTGGCTGCAACTGCTGTCGCTGGCAATGCTGGCCGCCCTGAGCTGGCAGGCAGCGCCGCGCTCGGCGGCAGCCCTCGGCGCGCTGTTCGGCATCGGTTGGCTTACTTCAGGACTGTGGTGGCTGTTCATCAGCATGCATCAGTTCGGCCATATCCCCGCGGTCCCTGCTGGGCTGGCCGTGCTGCTGCTGGCGATTTTTTTAAGCGGCTATTACGCTGCTGCGCTGGCCCTTTGGGCACGCTTGTCTGCCGGAATGAATCCGGGCTGGAAGATCTTCAGCTTCGCCTGTTGCTGGCTGCTGGCCGAACTGGCGCGGGCGACGTTTTTCGGCGGCTTCCCCTGGATTGCCAGTGGCTATGCGCACAGCGTCGGACCTCTGGCCGCCTGGGCGCCCTGGATCGGCGTCTACGGCATCTGCGCCATCGCTGCGGCGATCGCCGCGTCTGGGGTCGCCTTGACAGCGAGCCGCCAATGGCAACATGCAGCTTGGCCGGTCTTGCTGCTGGGCCTGGGCGCGCTCTTGCCGCAGGAGTTCACGTCAAGCAGCGGACGCCTGCAGGTCTCTCTGCTGCAACCGAATGTGCGCCAGGACGAAAAATTCGACCGCTCCTTGATGGATGCCAACCTCGACCTGCTGGCGCAACAGATCGAGGCCGCCCGTGGACAACTGGTCGTCACCCCTGAATCGGTGGTGCCACTGCCACTGGACTATCTGTCGCCCGACTATCTGCAGCGGATCCGGCAGGCGGCAGCCCAGCGACCCTTGCTGCTGGGAATCTTCCTCGGTGATGAGACCAGCGGCTATGTCAACTCGCTGGTCAGCTTCGGCAGCGCCGCGCCTTACAGCTATGGCAAGCGCCACCTGCTGCCATTCGGCGAGTTCATCCCGCCGGGCTTCCACTGGTTTGCAAGGGCGATGAACATTCCGCTCGACGATCAGGCACGGGGCCAGCATCAGCGCGCCTTTGCCGTGGCAGGCCAGCGCTTGCGACCGTTGATCTGCTACGAAGATTTGTTCGGCGAAGATTTTGTCGACAGCATGACCGGGCATGACGCCGCCACGGTACTGATCAATGTCAGCAATCTGGCCTGGTTCGGAACGCTGATGGTGCAGGATCAGCATCTTCAGTTCTCGCAGATGCGCGCGCTGGAATTCCAGCGGCCCTTCATTCGCGCCACCAATACAGGGGCCACCGCCGTGATCGACCATCGTGGTCAGGTGCTTGTGAAAGCGGCGCCGGCGATGCGTACGCAGCTCGAGGCCGAGGTTGAAGGCCGCAAAGGCAGCACACCTTATGCCCGTTGGTTGCAGGCCTTCGGCCTCTGGCCGCTGTGGCTGCTGATCGTGGCCGGACTGGCGCTCACCTTGGCGCGGCGCCGGGCCTCGTAGAATCGACCCCGCCTCTCAATCATCGTCAGCCCGTCGCTGATCGCCCCATTCCATGCTGAGCTTCCAGCAAATTATTCTGACCCTGCAGGACTATTGGTCCGGCCAAGGCTGCGCCTTGTTGCAACCCTATGACATGGAAGTCGGCGCCGGCACCAGCCACACAGCGACCTTTCTGCGCGCGCTGGGCCCCGAGCCCTGGCGCGCTGCCTATGTGCAACCAAGCCGTCGCCCAAAAGACGGGCGCTATGGCGAGAATCCGAACCGGCTGCAACATTACTACCAGTACCAGGTCGTGCTCAAACCGGCTCCGGCCAATATTCTCGAGCTCTACCTGGGCTCCTTGACCGCGCTGGGCTTCGACCTGAAAAAGAACGATGTGCGCTTCGTCGAGGACGATTGGGAAAACCCGACTCTTGGTTGCTGGGGCCTCGGCTGGGAGGTCTGGCTGAACGGCATGGAAGTGACCCAGTTCACCTACTTCCAGCAGGTCGGCGGCATCGACTGCAAACCGATCACCGGCGAGATCACATACGGCCTGGAGCGTCTGGCGATGTACCTGCAGGGCGTCGAGAGCGTCTACGACCTGGTCTATGTCGAGGGCCGAAACGGTGCACCCGACATCAAGTACGGCGATGTGTTCCATCAGAACGAGGTCGAACAGTCGACCTACAACTTCGAGCATAGCGACGTCGAATTCCTGCTGACCGCGTTCGCAGCGCATGAACGGCAATCGAAGTATCTGATGGCGCAAAGCCTCGCCCTGCCCGCTTATGAACAGTTGCTCAAAGCCGGCCACAGCTTCAATTTGCTCGATGCGCGCGGCGCGATCAGCGTGACCGAGCGCGCCGCCTATATTGGCAGGATCCGTAATCTGGCCCGCGCCGTGGCGCAGAGCTATCTGGACAGCCGCGCGCGCCTCGGCTTCCCGATGGCGCCGAAGGAATGGGCCGCAGAACTGCTGGCGCAGATCGACAAGAAGAAGGTGGCCTGAGCCATGAGCAATCTGCTGATTGAATTGTTTGTTGAAGAACTGCCCCCGAAGGCCTTGAAGAAGCTTGGCGATTCATTCGCCGCCCTGCTGTCCGACAGCCTGAAGGCGCAGGGCCTGCTCGAGGCGAACAGCGCCGTCACGCCATTCGCTTCGCCACGCCGCCTTGCCGTGCACCTTACCGGTGTCGCGGCGAAAGCTGCCGACCGGGCGCTGCTGCAAAAGCTGATGCCGGTGGCGGTAGCAATCGGCGCAGAAGGCCAGGCGACACCGGCATTGATCAAGAAGCTTGCCAGTCTGGGCATCGAGGCCAGCGCAGTGCCGGCCTTGCTGCCGCAACTCAAGCGGGTAGCGGACGGAAAAGCCGACGCGCTGTTCCTTGACTCGGTCGTCGCCGGTGTCACTCTGCTCGAGGGTCTGCAAAAAGCCCTGCTCGAAGCCTTGGCGAAGCTGCCGATTCCCAAAGTGATGACTTACCAGTTGGCCGATGGCTGGACCGATGTCAAGTTCGTTCGCCCGGTGCATGGATTGATTGCGCTGCATGGCAGCGACATCCTGCCGGTGCAGGCCCTGGGCTTGAGCGCCGGTCGGCAGACGCGCGGCCACCGCTTCGAGGCCAAGGTCGAGGTGCTGGAAATCCAGTCGGCTGACAGTTACGCCAGCCAGATGCTCGAGCAAGGCGCAGTGATTGCCAGCTTTGACGAACGCCGCACCGAAATCTTGCGGCAACTGCATGAAGCAGCGGACGCGCAAGGCCTGACGCCGATCGACGACAGCGCCTTGCTCGACGAAGTCACCGGACTGGTCGAGCGGCCGAATGTGTTGAGCTGCCAGTTCGAACCGGAGTTCCTCGCCGTGCCGCAGGAATGCCTGATCCTGACGATGAAGGCGAATCAGAAATATTTCCCCTTGCTCGATAGCGCGGGAAAGCTGACCCATCAGTTCCTCGTCGTCAGCAACATCAGCCCGGCTGACGCCAGCGCCGTCATCCAGGGCAATGAGCGCGTCGTGCGCCCACGTCTGGCCGATGCCAAGTTTTTCTTCGACCAGGACCGCAAGAAATCGCTGACTGAGCGCGTTCCAGGCTTGGCCAAGGTCGTTTACCACGGCAAACTCGGCACCCAGCAAGACCGCGCCGAGCGGGTACGTGCGATTGCCCAAGCGATCGCCGCACAGCTCGGTGAAGTTGCGCTGGCGAGTCAGGTCGACGCTGCCGCCCAGCTGGCCAAGGCTGACTTGCTGACCGACATGGTCGGCGAGTTCCCCGAATTGCAGGGCATCATGGGTGCTTATTACGCCCGCCATGACGGCTTGCCCGAAGCAGTCGCGATCGCGATCGAAGACCATTACAAGCCGCGCTTTGCCGGCGACGCCTTGCCGCGCAATCAGGTCGGCTTGATCGTCGCGATGGCCGACAAGCTCGAGACGCTGATCGGCATGTTCGGTATCGGCCAATTGCCGACCGGCGACAAGGATCCGTTTGCCTTGCGCCGCCACGCCTTGGGACTGCTGCGCATGCTCGGCGAACGTGCCGGCCGGCTGCAGCTCGACGCCTTGATCGCCGCCGCCTTGCCGGCCTTCGGCAGCTTGATCGAAGACCCAACGCAGCCGCTTACTGATTTCATCTTCGACCGCCTGTCCGGCGCCGCGCGTGAGCAAGGCTTCAGCGCCCAGGAAGTGGACGCGGTGCTGGCGCTGCGACCGCAGCGCCTGGCCGATGTGACGCCGAGGTTGCAAGCGGTGCGCGAATTCGCAACGCTGCCCGAGGCCGCATCGCTGGCGGCTGCCAACAAACGCATCGGCAATATCCTGAAAAAGAGCGATACGACTGTGCTCGCCCGGATCGATCCAGCGCTGCTGCAATTGCCCGCCGAGCAGCATCTGGCGACCGCGCTGACCAGCGCGCAGGCGCTCGCCGATGCGCTGTTTCATAACGGCGAATATGCGGCTTCGCTGCGCGAACTCGCGGCCTTGAAGGACCCAGTCGACGCCTTCTTTGACCATGTGATGGTCAATGCCGAAGACCCGCTATTGCGCGCCAACCGGCTGGGCCTGCTGAAATGCCTGCACGAAGCCATGAACCGGGTGGCCGATCTGGCTCGCCTGGCGACCTGAACAAGGAGCCTGGATGAGGATCGACCACAGTCATGCCATGAAACTCGTCGTGCTGGGGCGCGACGGGACTTTGAATCAATACCGCGATGACCATGTGAAGTCGGTCGAAGAGTTGCAGCCCCTGCCGGGTGCATTGGAAGCGGTGGCAAGGCTCAACCATGCCGGCTGGCACACGGTGCTGGCCACCAATCAGCCCGGCATCGGCCGCGGCCTGCTCGACATGTCGGCGCTGAACGCGATCCACATCCGCCTGAATCAACTGCTGGCCGAAAAAGGCGGCAGGCTCGACGCGGCCTTCTTCTGCCCGCACACTCCCGAGGAAAATTGCGAATGCCGCAAGCCGCTGCCAGGCATGCTGCAGCAGATCGGCGAGCGCTTCGGCGTTGACCTGGCCACAGTGCATGTGGTGGGCGCTTCGCTCGGCGACATCCAGACCGCCCATGCCGCGGGCTGCCAACCGCATCTGCTGCGCAGCGACCGGCTCGGTGCGATCGATGAGGCCCAGCTGGCGGCCTTGGCGGCCCAGGTGCCGGGCACCAGGATCCATACCAATCTCAGTGCCTTTGCCGAATATTTGATCAAGCAGGGCCGCCGCAGCAAAGCCGATGCCCGCGGCGAGACTCTGCCGCAAACTGTCCGCAATGGAGAACTGAACTGATGTCGACGCTGCTCGCTGCAATACGCTCACTGCTCTACATCGTCTGGTTGGTGGTCACGGTCGTGCCCTGGGCCTTGGCCGTCGTGCTGATTTCGCTATTCGTCCGGGGCGACCCGGTCTACTGGTCCTGCGTTGGCTGGCTGCGTACCGCCACGCTGGGCGCACGTCTGATCTGCGGCGTCCGCTACCGCATCCAGGGCATGGAAAACCTGCCCGACAAGACCGACAGCAAGGCTGCCGTTGTCTTGCTCGCCAAGCACCAGAGCACCTGGGAGACTCTGGCTTTTCCAGGTTTGATGGCGCATCCGCTGGCCTATGTATTCAAGCGGGAGTTGCTCTACATCCCGTTTTTCGGCTGGGCCATGGCCCGAATGGACATGATCCATATCGACCGCAGCAAGCGCGCGCAGGCCTGGAACAAGGTCGCCGAGCAGGGTCGCCGCCTGGCGTCCTTGGGTCATTGGGTCATCATGTTCCCTGAAGGCACGCGCATCGCCCGTGGCCAAAAAGGCGAATACAAAACCGGTGGCAGCCGCCTGGCGATCGCCAGCGGCGTGCCGGTCGTGCCGATCGCTGTCACTTCGGCACGCTGCTGGCCGCGCAAGACCTTCCTGCTGCGCCCCGGTATGGTCGACATCTCGATCGGCAAGCCGATTTCTTCTGACGGGCGCAAGGCCGGTGAGCTGATGCAAGAAGTCGAAGCCTGGATCGAGACCGAAATGCGCCGGCTCGATCCGGAAGCCTATTTACCGGCAGCAACCCTCTGACAGGAAGGCAAGCGATGCTGAAACGACTGGCCAATTTGCTGCAGGACAAGCAGATTTCGCTGTTCGAAGCCGAGCCGGAACCAACGCCGGCAAAGCCCTCGCTGGACGCTTTCAACAAACCCCGCGCAATGCGCGAGTTATGCCTGGGTGAACACCGGGTCGACTATGAATTGAAGCGGGCAAGGCGCCGCAGCATCGGCTTTGTCGTCGGCGCCGAAGGCCTGCGAGTCAGCGCGCCGCGCTGGTTGCCGCAGGCGGACATCGACCGCGCTTTGCAGCAAAAGTCCGACTGGATCTTGCGCAAATTGATCGAGCAGCGCGATCGTGCCCGTCGGGTGCAGGCATCGCGACAGTCCTGGTGCGATGGTGCCGATCTCGCCTACCTCGGCCGCGTCTTGAAATTGAGCCTCGACCCTGCGCGCTCAGGCGTGACGCTGCTGGAGGCCGATGGCCTGCTGGCCGTAGGCCTGCCATCCAGCGCCAGCGAAGCGCAGATTCGCGATGCCGTGCAAGCCTGGCTGCAGCGCAGTGCCAAGGCCTGGTTCCTGCCGCGTTGCCAGCATTTCGCTACCGCACTCGGTGTGGCCATGCCGCAATTGAGCCTGAGTTCGGCACAGACCCGCTGGGGCAGCGCCAGCGTCAATGGCAAGGTCAGGCTGAATTGGCGTTTGATCCACTTCACCCCGGCGATCATCGACTATGTGGTTGCCCATGAACTGGCGCATCTGCGCGAAATGAATCACAGCGCACGCTTCTGGGATGTGGTGCGATCGGTGGTGCCGGACTTCGAAGCCGCGCGCGAACATCTGCGCGCGGAGTCCATCATCGCGCAGTGATCGCAGCGGCGAACCGGTAGATGCCGTCGGCATCTTGCTGCCGGGTCAGTTTCCCGGCCAGCCACAGCGCGTTCAAATGCGCCACCGACTCACCCATCGCAAAGGTCGTCTGATGCAGATCGAGCTTGCGCCTGAATAGCAGGTCAAGCAGCTCGGCGGCATGGCAGGGTTTGGCCGCGCAGGCCAGCGTCACATCGGCCAGCCGCTCGTCATGATGCTGCTGCAGTTGGTCGACACGGGCATGCAAGCCGGTGAAGGGCTTGCCATGCGAAGGCAAGACCAAGGTGTCGGCGGGTAATGCGAGCATTTGCGCGATCGATGTCAGGTAGAGGCTCAATGGATCAGCTTCGGGTTCGACATCGACGACGCTGACATTGGTCGAGATCCGCGGCAACACCATGTCGCCGGAAATCAGCAGCCCTGCCGCTTGGCAATGCAAACTCATATGCTCAGGCGCATGGCCAAAGCCTGCAATGCAGACCCAGGTTCGTCCGCCGATCACAATGCCGTCACCATTCATCAAACGGCGGAACTTGTCGGGTACCGCCGGCACCATGCTCGGGTAATAGCTGCTGCGCGAACGGATCTGTGCGAGCGCATCGGCATCGGTCAGTCCATGGCTGGCAAAGAAATCGGCGGCGGCGGCACCCCCCATCCCGACCGTCGACCCACTGGCCAAGCGCGCCAGATTGAAATCGGTGGCACTGATCCACAAGCGGCAATCCCAGCGGCGGGTCAGCCAGTCAGCCAAGCCGATATGGTCGGGATGGAAATGGGTAACGATCACGCGCAGCACCGGCAGACCGTCGAGATGCCTGGCGAAGATCAGCTCCCAGTTGGCGCGGGTGAGCTCGTTGCTGATGCCGCAGTCGACGATGGTCCAGCCCTGCCGGCCGTCGATCTCATCGCGCAGCAGCCACAGATTGATATGGTCGAGCGCGAATGGCAGGCCCATGCGCAACCAGCGCAGTCCTGGGGCGACTTCAAGCACATTGCCCGGCGCCGGCAAGGCGTCGCCCAGCGGGTAATGCAGTTCTGATTCTCTGAGATTGGCCATGATTGATATTTTTGGGCACGCCGAGCATAAAATTGACGTTTACGTCAACGTCAAATGAGCCGCCAGTTTAGCCATGACCCATGATCCCCGTTTATTCACGATCACCGAACTGGCTGCGGAGTTCGACATCACGTCCCGAACGATCCGGTTCTACGAGGACATGGGGCTGCTGCAACCCTCGCGCGCCGGCCGCAACCGCGTCTACACGCAGCGCGACCGGACAAGACTGAAGCTGACGCTGCGTGGCAAACGCCTCGGGCTGTCGCTGCAGGAAATCAAGCAGTTGGTCGGCATGTACGACGACGAGTCCGATGCGGCTCCACAGTTGAAAGCGTTTCTCGAAATCCTGCAACAACATCGCCGGCAACTCGAGCAGCAACTCGATGACATCGAGGTCACCCTGGCCGAAATCAGCCAGCATGAAAAGCGCTGCCGGACGCTGCTGTCGCGCGCTTGACCGGTCAATTACCTTGCTTGGGCACTAGGGTCAAGAAACCCCCCAAACCTGCCGGCAAACTCGCCACAGGCTAGCATCGCGCCACAACTTCAACCTCCGCAGCCATGACCTATCCGTATCTGCTCGAACCGATTGACCTCGGTTTCACCACCTTGAAGAACCGCGTACTGATGGGCAGCATGCATACCGGGCTTGAAGATGGGCGCAAACATTTCGAACGGATGGCCGTTTACTTCGCCGAGCGCGCGCGCGGCGAGGTCGGGCTGATCGTCACTGGCGGTTTTGCGCCCAATATCGAAGGCTGGGCCAAGCCTTTTGCCGGCACCTTGGCCACCAGTGGCGCGGCCCGAAGGCATCAGACCATCACCCGGGCCGTCCATGCCGAAGGCGGCAAGATCGCCCTGCAGATCCTGCACACCGGCCGCTATGGCTATCAACCCTTTTGCGTCGCGCCTTCCAGAATCCAATCGCCGATTTCGCCGTTCACGCCGCGCGAGTTGTCGGCGCGCGGCATCGAAAGACAGATCCGCGCCTTCATTCGCTGCGCCAAACTGGCGCGCGAAGCCGGCTATGACGGCGTCGAGGTGATGGGGTCGGAAGGTTATTTTCTGAACCAGTTCCTGGTCACCCATACCAATCAGCGCAGCGACGACTGGGGCGGCAGCTATGCCAACCGGATGCGTTTGCCCGTGGAGATCCTGAGCCGAATGCGCGAGGCAGTCGGGCCTGACTTCATCATCATTTATCGCCTGTCGATGCTCGATCTGATCCCCAACGGCAGCAGTTGGGACGAGGTGCTGCAACTGGCACGAGCCGTGGTGAAGGCCGGAGCGACGTTGATCAATACCGGCGTCGGCTGGCATGAGGCCCGCATCCCGACGATCGCCACTTCAGTGCCCCGCGCCGGTTTTGCCTGGGTCACCAAAAAGCTGCGCGATCAATTGCGCGCTGAGGGCATCAACATCCCGCTGATTACCAGCAACCGGATCAACACGCCTGAAGTGGCCGAAAACGTTCTGGCCGAAGGCAATGCCGACATGGTCAGCATGGCGCGGCCGTTTCTGGCCGACCCGGAATTTGTCAAAAAAGCACGCGAACAACGCGGCGATGAAATCAATACCTGCATCGCCTGCAACCAAGCCTGCCTCGACCATACCTTCGCACAGCAAATCTCGACCTGCCTGGTCAATCCGCGCGCGGCTTTCGAGCAGGAGTTGCAGATCATCCCGATCGCAGCATCCAGAATGCCGCGCAAGAAGATTGCCGTCGTCGGCGCCGGTCCGGCCGGCCTTGCTGCAGCGACGACGCTGGCCGAGCGCGGTCATCAAGTGCATCTGTTCGACAGTGCGGCCGAAATCGGCGGCCAGTTCAATATGGCAAGGCTGATCCCCGGCAAGGAAGAGTTTGCTGAAACCCTGCGTTATTTCCGCCGCCGCATCGAAGTCACCGGCGTGACCTTGCACCTCAACCAACGTGTGAATGCCTCCGACCTGGCCGGCTATGACGAAGTGCTGCTGGCCACCGGCGTCACGCCGCGCGACCCGCAGATCAAGGGCCAGAACGATCCGGCTCTGGCTGGCATGGTGCTGTCCTATATCGATGTGCTGGCAGGCGGGGCCAAAGTCGGTCAGCGCGTCGCGATCATCGGCGCCGGTGGCATCGGTTTCGATGTGGCTGAATTCCTGGTCGATGCGCCGGGTCATTCGCTGGCGCTGGACGCCCAGGCTTGGCGGCGCGAATGGGGGGTCGGCGATCCGGCCGAGACCCGCGGCGGCTTGCTGCGGCCGGCACCTGCAGCACCGCTACGCAGCATCACGCTGCTGCAGCGCAAGGCCGGCAAACCCGGCGCGGGGCTGGGCAAAACCACCGGCTGGATCCACCGCGCGGCCTTGAAGATGAAACAGGTCGAGATGCTCGCCGGTGTCAATTACGAGGCGATCACGGCCGAGGGTTTGTGGATCAGTTATGGCGAAAAGCATCTCGACACCCAGCTGTTGGCGGTCGATAACATCGTGCTTTGCGCTGGTCAGTTGCCGCTGCGCGAACTCGAAGCACCGCTGCGCGCTGCGGGCTGCAAGGTGCAGCTGATCGGCGGAGCCCTGGAAGCGGGCGAGCTCGACGCCAAACGCGCGATCCTGCAGGGAACGAGGCTGGCGGCTGCGCTCTAAGGAGGCTCTGCCTAGACGCCGTAGCGGTCCCGGTAGGCTTGCACAGCGACCGAATGCGCCACCGCCGCAGGATCGCTGCGCAGAAATTGCAGCAGGTCGGACAAACCGGCAATCGCCAGCACCGGCAACTGCAGCTGCTGGGTGACATACTGCACCGCTGACCAGCTCATTTCGACCCCGGCCTCGGCAGCCTTCTCCTGGCGATCGAGTGCAATCGTGACGCCGCAAGGCGTGGCGCCGGCGGCCCGGATCATCGCGATCGACTCAAGCACCGAGGTGCCGGCCGAAATCACATCGTCGATGATCAGCACCCGGCCCTGCACCTTCGCACCGACCAGGTTGCCGCCTTCGCCATGCGATTTGACTTCCTTGCGGTTGTAGGCAAAAGGTACGTTCTTCCCTTGCCGCGCCAGCTCGACCGCCAATGCCGCTGCCAAGGTGATGCCCTTGTAAGCCGGGCCGAAGATCATGTCGAACTGCAGCCCGGAAGCGATCAGACGCTGCGCATAGAACTGCGCCAGGCGGCCGAGTGTGGCACCGTCATTGAACAACCCGGCGTTGAAGAAATAGGGGCTCAGCCGGCCGGCCTTGGTCTGGAACTGGCCAAAGCTGAGCACGCCGGCTTCGACTGCAAAAGCGACGAAATCCTGGGCCAGTTGATCGGGAGGTGCAAGGGCTGTCATGGGGAACCTGTAGCGGAATGCCAAGATTGTAGGGGCCGACTGCAGCCCGGCTTGGGCGCCAGCGCCCGGCTGCGATACTGCGCCCTTCAAGATCGTCAATCGACACCAGCAGGGTTACAGCATGCGTTTTATCACCGCCAATTTGAACGGCATCCGCTCGGCTGCGAGCAAGGGATTTTTTGACTGGCTGGCCTTGCAGGATGCCGATGCTTTGGGCGTGCAGGAAGTCAAGGCCCAGCATGAGCATATCGACGGTATCTTCTGCAGCCCCGGCAAGCTCAAGGGTCATTTCCACTATGCGCACAAGAAGGGCTATTCGGGCGTCGGCTTGTACACCGAAGAAGAACCGAGCGATGTCATCACCGGCTTGGGGATAGAAGAGTTCGACCATGAGGGCCGCTGGATCGAGAAGCGCTTTGACAAACCCGGGCGCAAGCTCAGCCTGATCAGCTGCTATTTCCCCAGCGGCTCGAGCGGCGAGGACCGCCAGCAAGTCAAGTTCCGTTTCCTCGCCGCGCTGCATCCGCATCTGCAGGCGATGAAGGCCGAACGCGAGTTCATCCTGGTGGCCGATGTCAATATCGCCCACAAGGAAATTGACCTGAAAAACTGGAAAGGCAACCTGAAAAACAGTGGTTTCCTGCCCGAGGAGCGGGCCTGGATGACGGGCCTGTTCGAGCAGGAGGGGCTGGTCGATGTCTTCCGTACCTTGAACGACAAGGCAGAGCAATACACCTGGTGGAGCAACCGCGGTGAGGCCTATGCCAAAAATGTCGGTTGGCGGCTCGATTACCACCTCGCCACACCCGGCTTGGCCGCGTTGGCAAGGCGCGAATGCATCTACACCGAGACGCGTTTCTCGGACCATGCGCCGCTGACGATCGACTATGACTTCGAGCTCTGAAGCACGGGCCACGCCGGAAAGCGCTTCGATCAGCAGTCTCGCATCTCTCCGCTCAGGTTCATGGCTCGGCGCCAAGCGGTTGACGCTGGCATGCGGTCTGGAGGAATTTCCGCCAGAGATTTTTGCGCTTGCCGACAGCCTGGAGATCCTCGACCTGTCGAACAACAGGCTCTCCAGTCTTCCCGCTGATCTGCCTCGGCTGAAGCGGCTGCGCGTCTTGTTTTGTTCGGGCAACAACTTCACTGATTGGCCAGCAGTTCTGGGCCAATGCCCGCAACTGAGCATGATCGGCTTCAAGGCCAACCGGATCAGTTCAATTCCCGGCGGATCGATCCCCCTTGGCTTGCGCTGGCTGATCCTCACTGACAACCAGCTCGAGGCGCTGCCCGCCGACATCGGGCGCTGCACGCAGTTGCAAAAGCTGATGCTGGCCGGCAACCGCTTGCGCGCCTTGCCGCCGGAACTGGCGGCTTGCAAGGCGCTCGAATTGCTGAGGATTTCAGCCAATCAGCTGGGCGAATTCCCGGCATTTCTGCTTGAGCTGCCGCGCCTGTCCTGGCTGGCTTATGCGGGCAATCCCTTTTGCGAACAGCGCGAGCAAGCCGCGATCAGCGCTGCGCCGATGGCCAGGATTGATTGGCAGGAACTGCGCCTGCAACAGCAGCTCGGCGAGGGCGCTTCGGGCGTCATCCACCAAGCGCAATGGCAGCAAGGGGACCGCTTGCTGCCGGTTGCGGTCAAGCTGTTCAAGGGCGATGTCACCAGCGACGGCCTGCCAGGCTCTGAACTGGCCGCCTGCATCAACGCAGGATCCCACCAGCAACTGATCCAGATGCTCGGGCAGGTGGTGGGGCATCCGGCCGATCAATGCGCGATGGTGATGCCCCTGATCGACCCCGCTTTTCGCAACCTGGCCCAGCCTCCCAGCCTGGAGTCCTGCACCCGCGACATCTATGAGCCGGACGCCGGCTTTGCGCTGCGCGAGTTGCTGCTGATTGCACAAGGCATCGCATCGGCGGCCAGGCATCTGCATGCTCAAGGGCTGATGCATGGCGATCTGTACGCACACAACATCCTGCACAAAGGCTGTGGCACGGTCCTGCTGGGAGACTTTGGCGCGGCTTCATTTCTGGCGTTCGATGACAAGCAGCAGGCCGAGGCCATGCAGCGGCTGGAAATACGCGCTTTTGCCTGCCTGCTGGAAGAACTGCTGGCTCGCTGCAGCAGCTCGGCCGGATCGGCTGATGACGGTGCAGCGATCAAGCTGCTCGACGATCTGAAATGCGCCTGCTTTCAGGACTCGCCGGGAGCCCGCCCGCTGTTCGCCGAGGTGGAGCAGACCCTGATGACCATTCATTGAACTGATCTTCGGCAAGTCCCTTCCGGACGCCAATCGCCACAATCGACAAGGCCAACCAGCCGGAGGTGACGAGAATGACCCGATTGTCGATTTACACCTTGTGTGCCGGCTTGTTGTTGGCCGGATGCGCCGTCGAAGTACAGAACCTGCAACCGGCCAGGGAGCTTGCGCAACGCTCGAAGCCACCCGGCTCCATCTATACCGGCTGGCGCATCTTCCAGGATCGCTGCGCTGCCTGCCATGGGCAGGCAGCAACCGGCACCAACGGCGCTCCCGACCTGCTGCCGCGGGTCCGCAATATGGGCTCGCGCCGCTTCATCGGTCTGGTACTCAAGCGCTACGACTGGAACCTCGCGCCGAGTCCGCTCAGCAACGCGCCAGCCGATCGCGAAGCCTTGATTGACCTGCTCGAGCAGCGCAAGGACAGCTACTCATTGACAATGCCGGTCTGGCAGGGCGAGCCGCGCGTCAGCGCCCATATCGTCGATCTCTACGCCTTCCTGTCCGCGCGCGCCGAGGGCACGCAAGGCCCGGGACGGCCAGCACAATAGCTCAGGCAAGCTTCCAACCGGAGACAGCAGACGACTGCTGTAGGATCAGCCGCCGGCCTTCGCTGGCCGTTCAAGCCACAAAATTCGGACAAGGAAACCTGTGCTGCGCCAGATCATCATCATTTTTGTAGCCGCGATCGCTGCTACGGCGGCCATTGCCAAGCAGGCCGATGCCGAGACCAAGCCTTTGTCAGGCTACGACCAGCCGCCAAAGGAAATCCTCGATGTCATGAGGGCGCCCGCAGCTCCGGTCCCCTATGTCAGCCCGACACAGCAGACCATCCTGCTTGTGTCCTGGCAGGAATACCCCTCGATAGCGCGCGTGGCCACACCTTTCTTGCGACTCGCAGGAGCGCGTGTCGAGCCGAAAAATCACAGCAAGCATGACACCCCGGGCGGTTACGGGATCAAGTCCTGCGCCATTGAATTCGAACTGGTCCGGATTGCAGACGGCAAACGCACCAAGGTCGGCCTGCCCGCCGGCGCCTGTCCTGACACACCCGTCTGGGCAGCTGACGGGCAGCGATTTGCGTTCGCGAACATCGCACCGACTTCGGTCGAACTCTGGATTGGCGATGCCAAGACCGGCAAATTGCACCAGGTGCCCGGGGCAAGCCTGAACCCGATGTTCAATGGCGAGTTGCAATGGATGCCGGACCAAAAAACGCTGCTGGTCAAGCTTGTCCCCTCCGGAATGGGCCCACCTCCGCCAACGCCATCGGTGCCCCGCGGCCCGAGCATCCAGGAGGCAGTGGGCGAAAAAGGTCAGAGCAGCACCTATGAGAATCGCGACACGCTGAACAACAAGCATGACGAAGACCTGTTCGACCATTACGCCGCCGCACAACTGGCCTTTATCGATGCGGGCAATTCGGTCATCACGCGAGTTGGTAAACCAGGCAACTTCGAAGCCGTCGAGCCGGCGCCGGACGGTCGGCATTTGCTCGTCACTTCGATCAGCAAGCCCTACTCTTATGTGACGACCTATGAGCGGTTCCCGCATGAGATCGAGGTGTGGGATACAGCCAATAAATCAAAGCCTGTCGCTCAGCGAATTGCCTCCCTGCCGCTGGCCGATCGCGTCCCGATCCACGGCGTTCCGCTGGGGCCGCGTCAGTTCTCCTGGCGTGCCGATGCACCTGCAACCCTGGTCTGGGTGGAAGCAATGGACGAAGGTGATTGGAACGTCAAGGTTCCCACTCGCGACAAGTTGTTGATGCTCAAAGCGCCCTTCAAGGAACCCGCCGTCGAGATCGCCCGGACCGAGCAGCGTTTCCGGGGCCTGTCATGGTCGGAAAGACCAGGCCTCGCCTTGCTGCATGAATACGACCATAACCGGCATTGGCGCCGGAGCTTTGTCATCAACGTCGATAACCGGCAACAAGCTCCCAGCCTGCTCTGGGACCTCAGCACTGAGGAAAAGTATGCCAATCCCGGCAACCCTTTGTATCGTCAGCAAGCCAACGGATCCTGGCTGTTGCGGACAGAAGGCGATTCGATCTACCTGTCCGGCACGGGATCCTCGCCGGACGGAGATCGCCCGTTCCTGGACCGGCTTGATTTGAAGACCCGGACATCCGAACGCTTGTTTCGCAGCGGCAAGGAAGCCTATGAGCGGTTCCTCGCCTTCGCAGGTCCCGACTCGAGCAAGTTTCTGACCTGGCACCAATCGGCGATCGATCCGCCGAATGCCTTGCTGCGGTCACTAGGCCAGCGGGTCGAAGCAGCAGCCGGGGAAGCCTCATTTGCCTCGGCCAAAGCCAATGTCACGCAGATTGCAGATCCAACGCCTTCGGTCAGAGCCATCAAGAAACGGCTAGTCAAGTACAAGCGTGCGGATGGCCTGGACTTGTCGTTCACGCTCTACACCCCGCCGGGCTACAAGGAAGGCGTCAGCGTGCCGACGATTCTGTATGCCTATCCGCTCGACTTTGCTGACGCTGCGAAGGCCGGGCAAGTCGCCGGATCTCAAGCGACTTTCACAAGACTGCGGCAATACCGACTTCTCTTGCTGGCCGGCTATGCAATCATCGACAACGCCTCATTCCCCATCGTCGGAAATCCCAAGTCGGCCTATGACAACTATCTTGAACAACTGGTCGCCGATGCCAAGGCAGCGGTCGACGAGGCAGTCCGTCTTGGCGTTGCAGACCCGCAGCGCATTGGCGTCACCGGGCACAGCCATGGCGCCTTGATGACGGTAAATCTGCTGGCCCATTCTGACCTGTTCCGGGCCGGTGTAGCCACCAGCGGTTCCTACAACAAGACACTCACACCGTTCGGTTTCCAGAGCGAACGCCGATCGGTTTGGGAGGCGCCCGATGTCTACCGGAAAGTCTCGCCATTCTTTTTCGCAGACAAGTTGAAATCGCCCCTACTGATCGTTCACGGCGCCGACGATGCGAATCCCGGCACAACGCCATTGCAAGCGAGCAAACTCTACGAGGCCGTCCGCGGCAACGGCGGCATCACCCGCCTGGTCATGTTGCCGCATGAACCCCATTGGTATACGGCAATGGAGTCGAATGAACAGTTGATCTACGAGATGGTTCGCTGGTTCGACAAATATGTGAAAGCTGCACCGGTCACCGGAAACTGAATGAAAACAGCACTGACAGCTTGCTTGATTTCGGTCGCGGCTTTGCTGCTGGCGCCCGGCGCCGAAGCACAACCGGCAGGAAATTACCCGAATCGTCCGGTCAAGATCATCAGCCCGTTCGCTCCGGGTGGCGCCACTGACATCCTGGCGCGGATCCTGGCGCAAAAACTCGGCGAAGCCTGGAACCAGACCGTTATCGTTGACAACAAGGGCGGTGCGGGCGGACTGATCGCCGGGACTGCCGTAGCGCGGGCCGAGCGCGATGGCTATACCTTGCTGCTTGGTTCGGTCGGGCCGATGGAAGTGCTGCCGAGCCTGGTCAAGAAGATGCCTTACGACCCGGAGAAGGATTTCGCGCCGATCGCCATGTTGGTGAATGTCGAGAACGTGCTGGTGGTCAATGACCGGGTGCCGGCCAAATCCCTGCCCGAACTGATTGCCTACGGCCGGGCCAATCCGGGCCTGTTGAAGTTCGGCTCTTCAGGCATCGCCACCACCGGCCATCTGGCCGGCGAAGTCTTCAAGCAGCAAGCCGGCGTGGACATGCTGCATGTTCCCTACCGTGGCGGCGCTCCGGCGGCTTCTGCCTTGCTCGCCGGCGACATCGACATGATCTTCTCCACTGTCCCGTCAGTGGTCCAGTTCGTGAAATCCGGGCGCCTGCGGGCAATGGCGGTGACGGCTGAAAATCAAATCGAAATCTTGCCTGGCGTGCAACCGATCAGGAAGCTGGGGCTGCCAGGCTACCGGGTCGCATCCTGGTACGGCTTGCTTGCCCCGGCCGGCACGGCACCGGCAATCATCGAGAAAATTCACGCCGATGTAAGCCGGATCCTGTTGATGCCGGAGGTCAAGAACGCCTTGCTCGAGCAGGGCTGGACTACCGTGCATGCACCCACGTCTTCGATGGCCGAACAAATCAAGACGGGTATTCGCGATTGGAAAATCGTCATCGACAAGGCCGGCCTGAAGGCCGAATGAAAGAGATCAGGCGCTTGGTGCTGCGGCCGAGGTTGAAGTTATTGCCTGTGCCAATGCCACATATTCGGCCACCGGCACCTCTTCGGCGCGGCGTTGCAGATCGAACTCCCCAGCGAAACCACGCGCGGTCAGCCAGACACCCAGACTGTGGCGCAGCAACTTGCGGCGTTGTGAAAAAGCCGCTGTCACCAGTGAACCGAGCAAGACCGGATCCACGACTGGCGGCCTTGCATAGGGCTGCATGCGCACGATTGCCGAGTTGACTCTGGGCGGTGGATCGAAAGCTTCGGGCGGCACGTTCAGCACCGATTCAATCGCATAGCGCCATTGCAGCATCACCGTCAAACGGCCGAAATCCTTGCAACCCGGGCTTGCGGCCATGCGGTCGACCACTTCCTTTTGCAGCATGAAATGCTGATCGACGACATGGTCGACGAAGCCGAGCAAATGGAACAGGATCGGCGTCGAGATGTTGTAGGGCAGGTTGCCGACCACCCGCAACTTCTTTCCCTTCGCAGCGGCCAGCGCAGCGAAATCGACGCGAAGCACGTCGGACTCGATCACGTCAAGCCCCTCGCGTTGACGCAGGCGCGCAGCGAGATCGCGATCGAGTTCGATCACGCTGAAGGGCTTGATACGTTTGAGCAGCGGCAGCGTCATCGCGCCCAAGCCAGGGCCGATTTCGACCAGCGCATCGCCTTGGCGCGGATCGATGGCGTCAACGATGGCTTCGATGATGTTGACGTCGGTCAGGAAATGCTGGCCGAAGCGCTTGCGCGCCAAATGCTTGGCCACGCAGTCAGTCCTGCCACTCGCGCAACTCGACGAAGGCGCGGGCACGCAGATCCTTGACCCAGTCCTTGTAGGCATCGTCGTACTTTTGCTCACGCAAAGCGGTACGCGCTTGCTCACGCAATTGCTTGACTTCGATCTCGGTCGTACGGCGTTCCAGCACCTGGATCAGGTGCACACCGAAGCGCGACAGCACCGGCGCGGAGATGCCGCCGATCGGCAAGACATTCATCGCCTCTTCGAACTCGGGCACGAACCCGCCTGGCGCAGTCCAACCCAACTCGCCCCCTTCGGCCGCACTGCCATCCTCGGAATTTTCGCGCGCGACCTTCTCGAAACTGACCTCACCCGTTTCGATCAAGCGCTTTAACTCGGCCAGACGACGCGCCGCCACCTCGGCGGTCAACTGCGGTGAAGGGCGCAGCAACACATGCCGTGCGCGGGTCTGGACCACCGATGTCAGTGAAGCAGCGCCTTGCTGATCGAGCAGCTTGAGCAGATGAAATCCTGCGCCCGACCGCAGCAATTGCGGACTCATCTCGCCGACTTTCACGCCCTTGATCGCTTCGATAAACAGGTCAGGCAGACGATCAGCCTGCCGCAAGCCAATCTCGCCGCCGCGTTCCTTGTTGCCGTCTTCAGAGATTTCCTTGGCAACTTTTGCAAAGTCCTCGCCAGCCTTGATCCTTGCCAAGGCGTTTTCTGCGCGAGCCCTGCGTTCGGCCACCAGACTGTCAGCAGCACCTTCGGGCACGGTCACAAGAATCTGCGCCAGGTTCAACTGTCCGCCCACGCTCAATTGTTCGCGCCGCTTGTCCAGGTACTGGTCGATGTCGCCATCGGTAATGCGGATGCGGGCCTGCACTTCGCGTTCGCGCACCCGCTCGGTCAGCAACTGGTCACGCAGGTTCTCGCGGAAACGCCGGAACTCCATGCCTTCGATCTTCAGTCGCTCGCGCAACTGCTCCAGCGTCAGCTTGTTCTGGGCCGCCACATTGCCGACCACCCGGTCGAGTTCGGGCTCATCGACCTTGCTTCCACTTTCGCGGGCGTAGGTGACGAGCACGCGATCCTCGATCAGCGCTTCCAGCGCCTGCTTGCGCAGCACCAGCGTATCGGGCATCAATTCGCCCCGCTGCTTGGCGTCCTGACGCAAGCGTTCGGTACGCTGCACCACTTCAGTGGCAGCCACGACGTCCTGATTCACCACCGCAGCGATGTAATCGCCAGGCAGCAATTGCGCAGCTCGGGAATCGACGGCCAGCGTCAGCGTTGCCAGCAAGGTGGCGCCAGCCATTGTGAAAGAACGGATCAACATATCAGTCATAGGGAGCTTGTGTGCTTGCAGAGCGGTCGGAGCTCAGCTGTCGGTAACCAGGGATATTGTCCCTCAAGACCTTGAGCGCGTTGGAACCCAGTTGGGACAGGCCCACCAACTCCAATTGCAACATCAAGCGCGTGTTCGTTTCAGCCAAGCCAGTCGAGAGCCTCTCGGCGCCGATACGCAACAGCCAGCAGCCAGCATCGTATTCAAAGCCCAGCACCGAATCGGTCAACCTGGCATCTCGCAAGCTGTACTGAAGTCGGCCGGCGCTGTACCAGGCGCCGCTGCAGGAGCTGCGATTTCGCCCAGCATCCTGGCTGGATAACGGCCATTGCCAAGCCAGTTCGACCTGTTCGCTCTGGCCCGCGGCCAGCCGGTAGGCCAGGCTGACCGTGCGAAACGGCCCTGGCGAATAGCGCAGGCGCGAAACATTACGCACCATGCGGCGGGTTTCCGGGTTGTATTCAAGCGTGCCATCGGCCCACCATTGCTGATCCAGATGCACGGCGCCGAGCAGCAACAGGTCGGATACTTTTTGCGTTACCGGCACGCCATCGGGCGTGATGCGCTGGTCGCGAAACAGGAATTGCTGCACCAGCCCCAGACGCAGCAACTCTTCGCCCTTTTCCGGATTGACCCAGCGGCTGGTCGCACCCAAGGTCAACTTGTTCGCATCGGAAACCCGATCGACGCCGGAAAACTGGTTCTCCGCATAGATTGAATCAAAGTTGAAATCCTTCGGAGCGGAATCGAAATTAGGCAGGTTTTGCTGCGCAACAAAAGGCGTGTTGATATAGCGCAGACGCGGCTCGAGCGTCTGGCGCAGCTTCACCCCGAACATCTGGGTGTCGCGCTCGAACACCCAGCCGTGATCGACACTGAAGGTCGGCAGAACCCGGCCCATATTGCGCCGTCCATCGGCCTGCTGCTGGTCAAGCGTGTAGCTGGCAGCGTTGACCGCCAAGCTCGGTACCAGCCACCAAGCCGGGCCGCCCAGCGGCAAGCTCAGATGCCCCAGCAGGTGCACGCGTTGACCGGTCTGCAGTTGGCTCTGCAATGCGTCCGGCGACAGATCGAAACGGTTGTATTCAAACTCCAGCGCGCCTTCGAGGCGGGCGCTCCGCCCCCAAGGCTGGAACCCCTCCAGCAGCGCAGCATCGGCGTCAGATGTCACCCTCATGCCGACCTGCGGCGAGCGCTGATAGGGTGTAACGAAACGGGCTGACGGGTCCGCCCCCTGCAAGGCTTGCCAACGCTGGGTTCTGGCATAAGTCTGCAACTCGCCCCAAGACAGGTCTTGGCGACGGTTCAGCTGAAAGTCCCCTGCCAGCAGCCGCTGGGTCTGACTCTGCATGCGCCCCGGCATGTCCTTCCAGTAGTTGTCGTCGGAGACGCGCTCGGCGCGCATGCGATAACGCCAATCAGCGCCGGCATCACCATCCTGCAGCAAGTTGAGCGCCCAGCGCGAGCGCTCCGCCACCCGGTCGCCGGGCAACAAGTTGAGGTTGATCTTGCCTTCATGGGCCGCCTCAAGATAACGGAATTCACTGTCCAGACCTGCGCCTCGCTTGGTCATCAGGAACGGTGTCAAAGTAACATCGCGTTGTGGCGCCAGGTTCCAGTAATAGGGCAGCCCCAGCTCGACGCCGCTGCGATTGTCCAGGCTGATATTGGGCGGCAACCATCCTGACTTGCGCTGACCGCCGAGAGGGAAGCTCAAGGCCGGCGCGGCCAGGATCGGCACCCCTTGAAAATGCAGCACGGCGCCGCTGGCAACGCCCTCATTGCGCTCGAAATCCATGTTCAACTTCTTCGCGCTGATCTGCCAGGCCGGCTGCTGATCCTGATCGATCGGGCAGCTGCTGTAGCTCGCGCCATCGGCGCGCAGATGGTCAGCGTCGATGAAGGTGATTTTGTCAGCCTTGCCACCACCACCGGTCAGCGAAAAAAAGTACGTGGGGTACAGAAATTCGCCTTCGAAGCGATTGACATAGAGCGTCAGCTCCGGCCCGCGGAACACGCTACCGGCACGGCTGATCGAGACATTGCCCTCGGCATGCGCCCGATCGTTGCCGGGGTCATAGCTGACATTACCGGCGCGCAGCAGCAACTCGCCGAAGCGCAACTCGGCATCACCTTGCGCCGTGGCCGTCTGATCGATCGGAATGCTCAAGCGATCGGCGCTCAACACCAACGCGGGTTTGCTGGCTGACTTGCCGCTCGCACCCAGCACCCTGGACGGTCGCAGGTTCAAGGCGACGGCGTCCTGCCCAGACTCCGCAGCGCTGAGCAGCGCCGGCGCAAGCAAGCAGGCCCAGACCCACCGGCGCCAGAAGCTGGCCGGAATCGATCGAGATAAGGACGAAGGGAATTGGCGCAGCACGGCGTCTGGGTGAATGGACGAAGGGGAAGTTTGCGGGCCCGACCGGGGCTAAGCCGACGGAAAAGTAAAATCGATTATCCATGAGGCCCGGGCCTCGCCGAACAACCGACAACGGACCCAGATGAATCCTCAAGACAATGCTGATCAAGCCGGCGAAGACTGCTTTCTCGCCTGGTTGCGGCCGCTGCTGCCACTGCCTGCACTGCGCGCCGCGCAAGCGCAAGGTCCGGCCGCCTGCGACCGGCTGATGCGGGGCGCCACTCAATCGCTCCTGCAATGGCAGCTCGATGTCGATGCGACAAGTCTGCCTGCTTTCGATGCCGCGGTGGTGCAGCGCGAGTTGCAGCAATTTGTCGACAGCTGCGTGCAAGTCGAGTTCGGCAGGCAGTGGAATGAAACCCAGGCCAAATGGTGGCAGCACAGCTGCCAGATGCTGATCGACAACCTCAGCGCCCAGCCGAAACTGGCCATGCATGGCGATTGTGCTGCGGGTGGCGCGATGCTCGGGCCGATCAGCCATGACCTGGCCGCCTTGCTGCGCGATGCCGACATCAGCTGGGACGAAGAGCAAGAACTCGATTGGGCCGTGCGCTATTGGGAGCAGGCGCGCCGCGCTGGCCTGCCGGTCGATGCCGACTTCGGTGAGTTCTGGCGCCAGCTCGAATGGACCGGTCTGCAGCGCCATCTTTCACAACTGGGCCAATGCTGCCGCCGCAAGCAGGCCGGCAGCCAGACGCCGGATGCCGAACGGATAGCGCGCTTGCTGGCCTATTCGATCAAGGTCTCGACGCGTTATGTGCAGCTGTCGCCGCTGACCCACTTGCTGCAGGACTTGCAGGGCAATCTGGTCGAGACCGGTTTCACAATGCGCTAAAGACTCAGGGATGGGCCGCCATCACCTGCGCCACTGCAGCGGTCAGGCGCTTGCCGTAGGGCACATGCAGGAACTCGTTCGGGCCATGGGCATTGCTTTTCGGGCCCAGCACGCCACAGACCATCATCTGCGCTGCGGGGAAACAGTTCTGCAGCATGCTCATCAAGGGAATCGTGCCGCCCTGCCCGACATAGCCGACCGGCGCACCGAAATGCGCGAGGCTGGCGGCATTGACCGCCGCGCTGAGCCAGGGCGATAGCTCGGGCGTGTTCCAGCCGGTCGCGCCATAAGCGCCGGCGCGGCCGTCGGGCACGAAAGTGACCTTGGCGTTGTAGGGCGCGTTGTCCTCGAGCAAGGCCTTCAAGCGCAGCGCCGCCTCATTGCCGTCGATCAGTGGCGGCAAGCGCAGCGACAGCTTGAAAGCGGTATGCGGCCGCAGCACATTGCCGGCGCTTTGCATCTCGGGCAAGCCGTCGACACCGGTGACCGACAAAGTCGGCCGCCAGGTGCGGTTGAGCAAGACCTCGACCGGCACATCAGTCACCGGCAACACCGGGCCACCATCGGCACCGCAAGCCCAGGGCAGGCGCTTGTAGACCTCGTCCTTGAGGATCGCCGCAGTCGCTGCGGCCTGTTCGACCCGATTGGCGGGGATCGCGCAGTGGAAGCTGTCGGGCAGCAGGCGCCCGGTCTTGCTGTCCTCGAGCCGGTCGAGCAACTGGCGCAGCACGCGGAAGCTCGACGGCACCACACCCGAACCTTCGCCCGAATGGATGCCTTCGGTCAGCACCTCGACCTTGAGCACGCCGCTGACCATGCCGCGCAGCGAGGTGGTCAACCAGAGCTGCTCGTAATTGCCGGCGCCCGAGTCCAGGCAGACCACCAGCGAGACCTGGCCGAGCCGGTCTTTCAACAACTCGATATAGGCCGGCAGATCAAAAGAGCCGCTCTCCTCGCAGGTCTCGATCAGGCCGACGCAGCGCGGGCGCGCAATGCCCTGCTGGTCCAGCGCCATGATCGCCGTCAGCGAGGCATAAACCGCATAGCCATCGTCAGCACCACCGCGACCGTAAAGCCGGCCGTCCTCATATTTCGGTGTCCAGGGCCCGAGGTCATTGCGCCAGCCGTTGAACTCGGGTTGCTTGTCGAGGTGGCCGTAAAGCAGCACCGTGTCGGTGCAATCGGCCTTGGTCGCCGGCACCTCGAAGAAGATCACCGGCGTGCGGCCCGGCAGGCGGATGACTTCGAGCTTGAGCCCGGCTACCTTGCAGCCTTCAACCCAGGCGGCCGCCTCGCGCAATACCTGATCGATATGGCCATGGGCCTCCCAATCGGCATCGAACATCGGGCTCTTGGCCGGAATCGCGATATAGCGGGTCATTGCCGGAACAATCTCCTCATCCCAGAGGCGGGCGGCAAATGCGCCGATAGCGCTGTTGTCATCAGGCTGCAAGGGCAGCGACAAGTCACGTGCATTCATGGGGGCTCCAATCGATCAAAACAGTCGTTCAACCAGGACTCCAACGCGGCATAGACCTGCTCGCATTCGGTTTCGTTGAAGATCTCGTGAAACATGGCCTCAAAGCATAGCGCGCGCAATGAGGCCGGCGGCGCAGCAGCGGCAAAGGCTGCGCTGCCAGCCGGCGCAACGCAGCGGTCGCTGCCGGCCCAGAGCAGCAAGGTCGGCATTTTCCAGGCCGGCGCATGAGCTCGCAAATGGAGACCGCCATCGACGATCAGCTTCGCCAGCGCCGGCGTGATGCGGTCATGCACCAAGGGGTCGGCCTTGTAGGCCTGCACCACCGCCTCATCGCGTGAAATCCATTCGGGATTGAGCCCATTGCTGACCGCCAGATGCGGCGCCAGCGCCACACCCAGGCGCAGTTGCAGGCGCTGCCATAGCGACATGCCAGGGTCGAGCGCCGGCGAACTCAGTACCAGCCCGTCGACCGGCCTGAACCATTGCGGCAGTTTTTCCAGCTGCGCTCCGGCCAAGCCGCCGGCGACAAATCGCGCCGCGATCAAACCGCCCATGCTGTGGCCCAGCAGCAGCAAAGGTACGGTGCCCAGCAAGGCATCGTCGCGCACCGCGTCGATCACCAGCGCCAGATCCTGCAACAGCTGCCCGGCATCGGCGACATCGCCGCGCGCGCCGCCTGAAGTCCCATGCCCGCGCAAGTCGAAGCCGGCGACATGCCAGCCCCTGGCATTCAAGCGCGCGGCCATGGCCTCATAGCGGCCGATATGTTCGCCGAGTCCATGCACAATCAACAGGGTCCCGCGCGCCTTGCCATTGCCAGGTTTGATCCATTGCCGCCCATGCAGCGGCAATCCGTCGACAGTTCGCAAATTACGCATGGGGGCAAGTGTAGGCATGCTTTGGCAATCAACAACCCGGTATTCGAGCAATGAACGATTTTTTCAGCCTGAACCTGAACCCGGACGGTGTCGCCCATCTGGTCCTGAACCGGCCCGAACGGATGAACCAGATGGTGCCGGAATTCTTCCCGGCGCTGCGCGACAGCTTGCGCGAGCTGCACGATAGCGGCAGTGCGCGCGTGCTGGTGATCTCGTCGACCGGCAAGCATTTCTGCGCCGGCATGGCGCTGGAAACCTTTGCCGGTCAGGGGTCGATGCTCGACACCAGCAGCCCGCGGGCACGCCTGAGCTTCCAGGATTCGCTGCGCCGCTTGATGGACTGTTTCACCGCGCTCGATGAAGCGCGCTTTCCGGTGCTCTGCGCGATCCAGGGCGGCTGCATCGGCGGCGCCTTCGATCTGGCGGCGGCCTGCGACATCCGCTATGCCAGCGCCGATGCCTTCTTCAGCGTGCAGGAAATCAATATCGGTATGGCGGCCGACCTCGGCGTGCTGCAGCGGCTGCAAGGAATCATGCCGTCTGGCCTGGCACGCGAGCTGGCTTATACCGGCGAGCGGCTGACGGCTGAGCGCGCGCTGGCCGTCGGTCTGGTCAATGCAGTGCTGCCCGACGCTGACAGCCTGTTGGCCCATGTGATGCAGGTCGCAAAGAAAATTGCTGGCAAATCACCACTGGCCGTAGCCGGCAGCAAACTGGCCCTGAACCATGCACGCGACCATGGCGTGGCGGCCTCCTTGCAGCAGATGAGCTTGCTGCAGAGCGCAATTTTCGACCAGACCGAAATGGGTCTTGCGATCGTCGCCTGGAAAGACAAGCAGCCCGCCGATTTCGAACCGCTGGCCCCCATCGGCAAGCTCTGAAAAACTCACGAGCAAAGGCTGGCCGCAGCGCGGCTGAACCGGCTGTTCGACGCCTTGCAAGCGCATGGTCCGGCCCGGACGCTTCGAGGATTGACCGCCATCAAGTCCTGCCTTCGACCGCAATGCGCCAATCATCCTGCCCCTCAATGGTCAGGAGACTGGTATGAAAATTTCATCGATTTGCAGCCGCCGCATCGTCAGCATCGACGCTGGCAGTTCATTGGTCGAAGCGGCTGCGCTGATGCGCGAGCAGCATGTCGGCGCGCTGGTCGTGACCAGCCAGACGCCTGAAGGGCCAGGCGTTGCCGGCGTGGTCACCGACCGCGATCTGGCGATCGATGTGCTGGCGCGCGGACTCGATGTCATCAACGGCCCGATCGGCAAGCTGGCCCGACGCGAGTTGGTCAGCGTGACCGAAGATCAGGACATCTCGGCGGCGATTGCGCTGATGCGTGAGAGCGGCGTGCGCCGCTTGCTGGTGACCGATGCCGAAGGCCGGCTGACCGGCATCGTTTCACTCGACGACATGCTCGACGCCTGCGCCGAGATGTTCAGCGGCTTGGCCGCGGTGATGCACAGCGGCATCAGCCGCGAGACTGCTGCGGCCCGTCCGATACCACCCGCACCCGCGCTGCGCATCCCGGCGATGGGCACGGCGGGTTGGCGGATGTAATCACCCGCCCTGCGAGTCAGATCAGACTGCGGCCAGCGCCTGCTCGAGGTCTTCGAGCAGGTCGTCGATATGCTCGATACCCAGCGACAAGCGCACCATATCGGGCTTCACCCCGGCTTTGGCCAACTCGGCCGGATTCAACTGACGGTGCGTGGTTGAAGCCGGATGGCAGGCCAGCGACTTCGCGTCGCCGATATTGACCAGTCGCGTGAACAGCTTCAGCGCATCCTGGAAACGCGCCCCGGCTTCCAGACTGTCGGCGGCCTTGAGGCCGAAACTGATGATGCCCGACGCCCGTCCACCCATCAGCTGGTTCACCAGACCATGGTCCGGATGCTCGGGCAGACCCGCATAGTTGACCCAGCCAACCTTGGCATGAGATTGCAGATGCCTGGCGACCTTCAGCGCGTTCTCGCAGATGCGGTCCATGCGCAGGGCCAGCGTTTCAATCCCCTGCAGGATCTGGAACGCCGCCATCGGGCTCAGGGCTGCACCCATATTGCGCAAGGGCACGACGCGGGCCCGGCCGATATAAGCGGCAGCGCCCAAAGCCTCGGTATAGACCACGCCGTGATAGCTGACATCAGGCTCGTTCAGACGCTTGAAGCGTTCCTTGTGATCGGCCCAGGGGAACTTGCCCGAATCGACGATGATGCCGCCGATCGTCGTGCCATGGCCACCGAGGTATTTGGTCAATGAATGCACGACGATGTCGGCACCATGCTCGAACGGACGGCACAAATAGGGGCTGGCGACCGTGTTGTCGACGATCAGCGGCACGCCATGGGCATGAGCGACTGCGGCCAGCGCTGCCAGATCGGTGATATTGCCCAGCGGGTTGCCGATCGTTTCGCAGTAAACCGCCTTGGTGCGCGAATCGATCAGCTTGGCAAACGATGCCGGGTCACGGTAATCGGCAAAACGC
>CANFIC010000006.1 GCA_947446685.1 Burkholderiales bacterium | reverse complement strand
TATCACGAGATGGCCGATTCGGGCGTCGTGAACCTCGAGACGCTGGAAGACTCCAAGGTCGCGATGGTCTACGGCCAGATGAATGAGCCTCCAGGTAACCGTTTGCGCGTGGCCTTGACCGGCCTGACGATCGCCGAGTCCTTCCGCGATGAAGGCAAGGACGTGCTGTTCTTCGTTGACAACATCTATCGTTACACGCTGGCCGGAACCGAAGTCTCGGCGCTGCTGGGCCGTATGCCTTCGGCTGTGGGCTATCAGCCGACATTGGCTGAAGAAATGGGCCGTCTGCAAGAGCGCATCACTTCGACCAAGATCGGCTCGATCACGTCGATCCAGGCCGTCTATGTGCCGGCGGATGACTTGACCGACCCATCGCCTGCAACGACTTTTGCCCACCTGGATTCGACTGTCGTGCTGTCGCGTGACATCGCTTCGCTGGGTATCTACCCTGCGGTTGACCCGCTTGATTCGAGCTCACGTCAGCTTGATCCGAACGTCGTCGGCGAAGAGCATTACAACGTCGCTCGTTCGGTGCAAGGGACTTTGCAGCGCTACAAGGAACTGCGCGACATCATCGCGATTCTCGGCATGGACGAGCTGTCGCCTGATGACAAGCTGGCCGTGTCGCGGGCGCGCAAGATCCAGCGCTTCCTGTCGCAGCCTTTCCACGTGGCTGAAGTCTTCACTGGCTCGCCAGGCAAGTATGTGCCGTTGAAAGAGACGATCCGCGGCTTCAAGATGATTGTTGCTGGCGAGTGCGATCACCTGCCCGAGCAGGCCTTCTACATGGTCGGCACGATCGACGAAGCGTTCGAAAAAGCGAAAAAGATGGGCTGAAGTACGAGCTTGTCGATTGCGAGCCGGGCTTGACCTGACGCGCAATCGCCCTGATCCACTCCAGCATTCTTTTAACGCACAGGAAACACAGCAATGGCAACCCTTCAAGTTGACGTGGTATCCGCTGAAGAGTTGATCTTCTCCGGCGAGGCCAGGTTCGTGGCGCTTCCAGGCGAAAGCGGCGAGCTCGGCATTCTTCCGAACCACACGCCGCTGATCACCCGCATCAAGCCGGGCGCAGTCCGCATCCAGCGTGCCGACAATGGCGAAGAGGAGTTTGTCTTCGTCGCCGGCGGCATTCTCGAAGTGCAGCCGGGCCATGTCACCGTGCTGGCCGATACTGCCATTCGCGGCAAGGACCTCGACGAAGCCAAGGCCACGCAGGCCAAGGTTCTGGCCGAGGAAGCGATGAAGAACGCCAAGACCGATGTGGACTTCGCCAGCGCGCAAGCCGAGTTCATCGTGATGGCGGCTGAACTCGTGGCCTTGCGCAAGTTCCGCAAGCATTGAGCTCATACTGACCGAATCAAACGCCCGCTTGGCTCACGTCGGCGGGCGTTTCCAATTGGTGCGCCCAGCATGGTTGCGCAGCCGCCGATTACACTGATGCGCATGTCAAAAGCCATCCCGATCACTCAAGTCCAGGGCAATGATGCCGTGGAACTCATCGCTCCCGACGGCGCGCGCGCGACCGTGCTGCTGCATGGCGGGCACCTGCTGTCCTGGGTGCCAGCCGGCGCCCAGGAGCAACTGTATGTCTCGCCCAAGACCTCCTACGCACCCGGTGTCGCCATCCGTGGCGGCGTGCCGGTGATCTTTCCTCAGTTCTCGGCCACGGGTCCGTTGCAGCGTCATGGCTTTGCCCGCAACAAGCAGTGGCAGCTGGTGATGGCCGAGACCGGCGCTGACGATGCCTTGGCCGTGCTGCGACTGACCGACGATGCCGATACCCGCAAGCTCTGGCCCCATGCCTTCGAGCTCGAACTGAGCTTGCGTATCAGCGGGCGCGAACTGCAGATCGAACTGGCTTGCGAGAACAAGGGCGACAAGGCCTTTGACTTCACTGCAGCGCTGCACAGCTATCTGCGCCTGGACGACCTCGACGCGACAAGCGTGGAAGGCCTGACCGATCTGCGCTTTTGGGATTCGGTGGATCTGGTCGAGAAGGTCCAGCGCGTCCAGCTGCTGCTGCCCAGCGGTGAGCTCGACCGCATCTACCACCGGGTGCGCGACGACTTGACCTTGAAGGAGCGACTCGCCAGCAGCGAGCGGCGCCTGCATATCAGCCAGCAGGGCTTTGCAGATGCGGTACTGTGGAACCCCGGCGCTGCAAAATGTGCGACCTTGGCCGACATGCCTGCCGACGGCTACAAACAGATGCTCTGCGTCGAAGCCGCCTGCATTGAACAACCGGTGCATCTGGCGCCAGGCGCTGACTGGGTCGGCATGCAAACCCTGGTGCTGGCCTGACTTTGTGCGGCCGGTTCCCCCGGTCTTGCGATTGGAGCAGTGATGGCGAGCAACAAGTCAGACAAAGCAAAAAAGCTCAGCAAGGATGAATACCTCGAGCGCCTGTTGCCGCTGCACCTTGAGCTCAATGCGATGGCGCATTGGCTGCAGGTCAAGGGGCAGCGATTGGTCGTCGTCGTCGAGGGGCGCGATGCAGCCGGCAAAGGCGGTGTGATCGCTGCGATCGGCGAGACCTTGAATCCGCGCCAATGCCGTACGGTGGCGCTGGCCAAACCCAGCGATCGCGAGAGTGGCGAATGGTATTTCCAGCGCTATGTGGCCGAGCTGCCCGCAGCTGGTGAAATCGCGCTGTTCGACCGCAGTTGGTACAACCGGGCCGGGGTCGAAACGGTGATGGGCTATTGCACTTCTGAACAAACCGAGCAGTTCCTGGGTCAGGTGCCGGCTTTCGAGCGCATGCTGGTCGATGATGGCGTGCTCTTGTTCAAGTACTGGTTGACCGTCGATCAGACCGAGCAGGAGCAGCGCTTCATCGAACGCCTGGCCGATCCCTTGAAACGCTGGAAGCTTTCTGCCGTCGACATCGAAGCAAGGCGCCGTTACGCTGATTACGGCACCGCACGCGACCGGATGCTGAAAGCCAGCCACAAGCGCCATGCACCCTGGACCCTGGTCGACTTCAACGATCAGCGGCGCGGCCGGCTGACCTTGATCCGTCATCTGCTCGACCATCTGCCCGATGTTGCCGTCCCCGACCCGAAGCTTAAATTCCCGCCCTTGGCGCACAAGCCATTGACCGAACAATTCACCGCCAAGCTCAAGCCGATCCCCGGCGTTTGAGCGGATCCACAGCAAAGCAGCCATGAACCAGATCCGCATCCCGGCCGTTTATATGCGCGGCGGCACCAGCAAAGGTGTGTTCTTTATCGCCAGCGATTTGCCGGCAGACCCGACCGCAAGGGATCGCATCCTGCTGCGCGTGATTGGCAGCCCGGACCGCTACGGCAAGCAGATCGATGGCCTCGGCGGCGCGACCTCAAGCACCAGCAAAGTCGTCCTGCTGGCCAAATCGACCCGCGCTGATTGCGATGTCGACTATCTGTTCGGCGCGGTTGCGATCGACCAGCCGGTCATCGACTGGTCGGGCAACTGCGGCAACCTGAGCTCGGCCGTCGGTCCTTTTGCGATCAGTTCAGGCCTTGTCGAGGCGCCTAGCGACGGGACAGCCATGGTGCGCATCTGGCAGGCCAATGTCAGCAAGAAGATCATTGCCCATGTGCCGATGCGCGCTGGACAGGTGCAGGAGCTGGGTGATTTCGAGCTCGACGGCGTTGCCTTCCCGGCCGCTGAAGTCAAGCTCGATTTCATTGATCCAGCGGCTGATGGAGAGGGCGGCGCGATGTTCCCGACCGGCAACAAGATCGATCGGATCGAAGTGCCGGGATTCGGCCTGATCGAGGCCACCTTGATCAATGCCGGTAATCCGACGATCTTTGTCGATGCAGCCAGCCTCGGGCTCATCGGCACTGAATTGCAAAGCGATATAGCCGGGCGCGACGAGCTGATCGCCCTGGCCGAAGGGATCCGCTCGCGCTGCGCCGTGGCGATGGGCCTTGCAGACAGCCCTGCAGCAGCGACAGCAACTCGCCCCCATACACCCAAGCTGGCCTTCGTCGCCAAGCCCGCAAGTTATCTGGCCTCAGACGGTAAACCAGTCGATGCCCAGGCGATCGATCTGCTGGCGCGAATTTTCTCGATGGGCATGTTGCATCACGCGATGACCGGTACCGGCGCGGTCGCGATCGCTGCCGCCGCCGCGATTCCGGGAACAGTCGTGCACCGCATCGCACCTGCAGGAGTTGATGGCATTTGCTTCGGCCACCCATCAGGCAGCCTTGGCGTTGGCGTCGAGGCGGCAGAGGAGGCCGAGGGCCGCTGGGCGATCAGCAAGGTCAGCCTGAGCCGATCGGCGCGGCGTTTGATGGAAGGCTGGGTGCTGGTGCCTTCCGAACTGCTTTGAGGACTTTGTGGCCTTGGATGAAGCGGCCTGGAACAGCCTCAGTCCTGCAGTGAAGGGGCTGCGATGCCGGCCAAGCGGGCCACGTCAATGAGGCTGGCCAGCGTATCGGCCGGTAGCAGCAGGCCTTCTTTGCGATGCCTTGCGTCGTTTTGCGCTTCGATCTCGCCGGGGTAGTAGATCTCGTCAAAGCCGGGCGCCAAGGGTACCGCTTTCAGCCGTTCGATATATTCCTCCATCCTGCCTTCGAATTGGGTTTTTGGCTGGAACGCCTCGACGTTGAACGCGACGAAGAAATGCCCGGCGCCGCTCTTGTTGACCGGGTCATAAGGCCCGTGGACATCGTCCAGAAACGAACTGCCCGAAAGCACACCGGACAACATGTCGACGATCACCCCGATCGCATAACCCTTGTGACCCGCCATTGGCAGGATCAGCCCTTCGAGCGCGGCCAGCGGATCGGTGGTCGGCAGCCCTGCAGCATCGATGGCCCAGTTGTCAGGAATCTGCTCATGCCGTTGCCGGGCCAGATAGATTTTCCCGCGGGCCACGCCTGAATTGGCCACGTCCATCACCATCGGCGGGAAACGCCCGGCCGGCGCCGAGACTGACCAGGGGTTGGTGCCGATCATTTTTTTCATGCCGCCCCAAGGTGCCATATTGGGCCCGCCATTGGTCGTCAGCAGCGTGATGCAGCCTTCCCTGGCACCCATGCCGGTGAAATACATGCAGGTGCCGAAATGGTTGGAGTTGCGCACCGACACCACACCGACGCCATGTAGCTTGGCGCGCCTGACGGCCTCCTCGGTCGCATGCCTGGCGACGACCTGACCGATGCCGTCGTTGGCTTCCAGCACCAGCACAGCCCCGCCATCGAGCACGGTCTCGAACAGGGTTTCGGGCTTCATGGCACCCGACTGCAGGCGTGCTTGATACCAGGCCAGACGCAGCACGCCATGCGATTGATGGCCCCACAAGTCGGCCTGGACCAGGGTGTCGGCGACGAATTCAGCGTCCTTTGCAGGCACGCCGGCACTGCGGTAAACGGCAGCGACGAAGTCGCGCAGCCGATCCGGTGAAACTTGCTGCATCGCCGGCGCGCCATTCTGTTTGTCAGTCAAGTCCTGCTCCTCATTCGATCTTCAGGTTGTTGTCCCTGACAAACTTCTGCCAGTAAGCGATCTCATCGCGAAAGCTCTTGTCAAATTTGTCCGGCGCGAGACCCTTGATTTCATAGCCTTCCTGAACCAGGCGCTGACTGATCGCTGGATTGGCCAGCGCGTGAAGGATCGACTGGTAGAGCTTGTCGACGATCGGCTTTGGCGTCTGTGGCGGCGCGAAAAAACCGAACCAATTGGTCAGGTCGTAGCCCGGCAAAATTTCGCCGGCGCTGGGCACATCAGGCAGCGCAGCAATGCGATCGGCGCTGGATACGGCCAGCGGGATCAACTTGCCGTTCTTGATATGTTGGACGAAACCGGGTGCTGTGCCGAAGGCCATATTGATCTGGCCACCGAGCAGGTCTGAGACCGAATTGCCGGTGCCCTTGTAATGCACCATCGTCATCGACGTGCCGCTCGACCTCTGCAGCAATTCACCCGCCAGATGAGAAAGCTGGCCCGCACCGGCAGTACCTATCGTGGCTTTTTCCGGATTGGCTTTGGCATAGGCGATCAATTCCTTGAGTGTCTTGAAGGGCGCCGAGGGGTGGGCCACGAGCAATTGCGGCGCGGTCGCGATCATCGTGATCGGAACCAGTTTTTGGGTGTCGAAGGGCAACTTGAAAAGCCAGGGGTTGCTGGTGATCGCACTATTGGTCATCAGGATCGTGTAACCGTCTGGCGCTGCCTTGGCGACCGCATCGGTACCGATGATGCTGGAGGCGCCGGCCCGGTTCTCGACGATCACGGCGACTGCAAGTTCGGCTGCCATTTTTTCAGCCAGCAACCGGGTGATCACGTCCGATCCGCCGCCTGGGGCAAAGGGCACGACGATCCGGATCGTGCGGGTTGGATAGTCAGCTGCCAGACCTGCAGTCGAAAAGATCGCTGCGGCTGTGAAAGCGGCGATTCTGCCGAGAATATTTTTCATGCATTTGTCTCCTGATGCGACCATTCGGCCGGTGCGGGGACAGTATTGCAGGTTTGATTATTCCCGGGGTCGACAGGCGGCTACAGAAGCACCACCGCGTCGGGCAATTCGTTTGGGTTGGCGGCACCGGCGGCAAGCGGGAAATGCAAACGCAGCAAGCCGTCGACTGCGTCGATCGCGGCTTCCAAGCCCTGCTCGAACTGCCTGGCGCGCAATGACTCGCGCAGCGAAGCGATGATGACCTCCCACCTTGCCTGGCTGACATGGGCATTGAGGCCGCGGTCAGCGATGATTTCGATCGCATGCTCGGCCAGCAGCAGGTAGATCAGCACGCCATTGTTGGCTTCGGTGTCCCAGACCCGCAGTTCGCCGAACAGCGAGATCGCGCGTTGGCGTGCATGCAGTTTCTGCCAAAGGCAGGCAAGCGGCAGTCCGGCTTCGATGCAGACGCGGATCTCGCCGCTCTGTCTTGCTTCGCTGGCAGCCACGCGCTGGGTCAGGCGTTGCATTGCCGCTGCCGGCATTGCCCGCTGCGCATCGGTCTGATCCCAGAGGCGATGTTTGAACAGCCTTTTCAGCCTCTGCATCACCATCTCCCCGAGGCACCACCGCCGCCGAAATCACCACCGCGGCCGGATGAAAAACCACCACCGCCGCCGCCACCACCACCGCCCAAGCCAGGCCAGCCACGTCCGGACCTGGCCGAACCAACGCCCAGCAAGCCGACCATCAGCAAGCTCCCCAGCGCAGCAAGAACAGCGATCACCAGGCTGCCGCTGACGAACCAGCCCGCTGCACCCATGGCACCGCCGGTCAGCGCGGAGCCGAGCTTGCGGCCGAAGAGTCCGGTCAGCAGCGCACCGAGCACCGGTACGCCGATGAAAAGCAGCGTGCCCAGTTGCTGGAAGTCCAGACTTTGCTGCCCTGTGCCGCGCCGGCCGGGCTCGGGCAAGCCCTCACCCAGAATGCGTGCTTGAAGCTGATCGATCGCCAGCGCCAGCCCGCCCGCATAGTCGCCCGCCTTGAAGGCTGGCGTGATCGTTTTTCGGATGATCTGCTGTGCAGCCAGATCAGGCAAAGCGCCCTCCAGCGCCTTGGCGACTTCGATCCGCACCTGGCGGTCGTCCTTGGCCACGACGATCAACAAGCCATCGCCGACCTCGCGCCGGCCGATCTTCCAGCTGTCGCCGATGCGCTGGGCAAAAGCCGCAATGTCCTCGGGCTGGCTGCTCGCGACGATCAGGATGACGATTTGCGTACCGGCTTGCTGCTCGAATGCGGCCAGCTTGGCGTCGAGCATGCTGCGCTGCGATTCGCTCAGCAGCGCGATCTGGTCGATGATCCGCCCGCTTAAATCCGGCACCGGCTGCTGCGCCCAGGCGGGCAGCCACAAACTCAGCAACAAGACCCAGAGGCCGCGCATGTCGCGCCTATCTGGAAGCCGCAGGCGCGGCCGGTTTGTCAAAACTTACTGCCGGTGCATTGCTGATCGCCGCCTCGTTCTGCACAGTGAAGTTTGGCTTGACCCCGTAACTCAGCGCCATCGCGGTCAGGTTGCTGGGGAATTGGCGCGTCAGGACGTTGTATTCGGCCACCGCCTTGATATAGCGGTTGCGCGCCACCGTGATGCGGTTTTCAGTGCCTTCAAGCTGTACCCGCAGGTCCTGGAAACCCTGATTGGCTTTCAAGTTGGGGTAACTCTCCGAAACCATCAGCAGTCGGCTCAGGGCGCCCGACAACTGGCTCTGCGCAGCCTGGAACTGCTTGAAAGCTTCGGGGTCGCGCGCCAGCTCGGGCGTGACCTGGATACTGGTCGCCTTGGCCCGCGCTTCGATCACCCGGGTCAGCGTCTCCTGCTCGAAATTGGCTTCGCCTTTGACGGTGCTGACGATGTTCGGAATCAGGTCAGCACGCCGCTGGTATTGGCTCAACACCTCGGCCCAGCCTGCATTGACCTGCTCGTCAAGGCGCTGGAATTCGTTGTAGCCGCAAGCGCTGAGCGTTGCAGCCAGCATGATGGCGAGGGCAGTTCTGAAAAACCTGTGCATGCAAGACCTCCAGTCAGTGAATCTCTTCGGTTCACACAGCCTACTTTGCGCTGGATTCATGAGCCTTGAGGCTTGTCATCGGATAATCCCGTCCATGAGCGCAACTTTGCAAAACGACACCTTCCTGCGCGCTTGTCTGCGCCAGCCCACTGACTACACCCCTGTCTGGCTGATGCGTCAGGCCGGCCGCTACTTGCCCGAGTACCGCGAGACCCGCGCCAAGGCCGGCAGTTTCATGGGTCTGGCGACGAACCGCGATTACGCCACCGAGGTCACCTTGCAGCCCTTGCAGCGCTACAAGCTCGATGCAGCGATTTTGTTCAGCGACATCCTCACCGTGCCGGACGCGATGGGCCTGGGCCTGTCCTTTGCGCTCGGGGAAGGGCCGAAGTTCGAACGCCATGTGCGCGACGAAGCTGCGGTGGCCGCCTTGGCCGTGCCCGATATGAACAAGCTGCGCTATGTTTTTGATGCGGTCTCGTCGATCCGCAAGGCCTTGAACGGCAGTGTGCCGCTGATCGGATTTTCCGGCAGCCCCTGGACCCTGGCCTGCTATATGGTCGAAGGTGGCGGCTCCGATGATTACCGTCAGGTCAAGAGCCTGATGTATGCCAGGCCCGACCTGATGCACCGCATCCTCAGCGTCAATGCAGAAGCGGTGGCGCAATACCTGAATGCGCAGATCGAAGCCGGCGCGCAGGCCGTGATGCTCTTTGACAGCTGGGGTGGAGTGCTCGCCGATGGGGCTTTCCAGCGCTTCAGCCTCGACTATTCGCGCCGCGTCCTGGCCCAGGTGAAGACCGAGCATGAAGGCCGGCGCATTCCACGCATCCTCTTCACCAAGGGCGGCGGCTTGTGGCTGGACGAGATCGCCGATGCCGGGGCTGATGTCGTCGGCCTCGACTGGACGGTGAATCTTGCCCGCGCCCGAGCCCAAGTGGGCGATCGGGTCGCCTTGCAAGGCAATCTCGATCCAAACGTATTGTTCGCGCCGCCCGATGCGGTGCGCGAGCAGGTGCGGGCGGTGCTGGACAGTTTTGGCAATCCGCGCCGCGCCGATGGCAGCTGGGACGGACATGTTTTCAATCTGGGCCATGGCATCAGCCAGTTCACGCCGCCAGACCATGTAACAGCCCTGGTCGACGAGGTTCATGCCCATTCACGCCGCTTGCGCAATGCCGCTTGATTGGCCGCGGCGATTGCTTGTCAGAACGTGAAATATTCACACCGTGTTTGACTTATCCCCAAAAAATGACCCGCGAGTCAGCGGCCATTGAATTGCTGCGGCGCAGCTCAGTGTTTTCCCGAATTACGCGCAAGTATTTGATTTTCAAAGGATTTCAGCTTCATGCTGCGGGCTTGGCAGAAGCCTTGTTGCTGACCCTGGAGGGCTTGTCTTGGGGGGTAATGGCAACTTTTCCCACAAAGTTATCCACAGATTCTGTGATTAAGTTCAAGAGCCTTTTTAAATCATGCACTTAGGTGTTGAAGCTCAATCATCGCCTGAGATGCAGCAGGCCTTGTCGCAGACATTGCGAGTCGCTGTTGATGCACCGCAGCATAGCGGCATCAACGCACCGCTGGATTATTTGAGTGAGTGCCCGCTGGCGCCTGGCAGCATGGTTCGCGTACCCCTGGGCCGGCGTGAGCTGATGGGCATCGTCTGGCCAGGGTCTAGTTCAGGGCAAACCGACCCAGCTTTGCTGCGCCCGGTGACCGCCGTACTCGATCAGCTGCCGCCGCTCGCTCCTGCCTGGTGCCAGCTGGTCGAGTTTGCTGCGGCCTATTACCAGCGCAGTGTTGGCGAGGTGGCGCTGTCGGTCTTGCCACCCCAACTGCGCGAACTCGAAGGCGTGCAACTGCTGGCGCGTTTGAAAAAACTGGCCAAATGGACGGCCGGTCAGGCGATTGCTCCTGCAGTTGCGCCAATGCAGCCGATATTGAGCCCGGCGCAATTAGCGGTGATGGCCAAGCTCGATGCCTTGCTGGCAGCGCCTCCTGAACAAGGTGCACCAGCGCCGGTATTGCTTTACGGCGTCACAGGCAGCGGCAAGACCGAGGTCTATCTGCGCGCTGCCGAGCATGCGCTGCAGCAGGGCCGTCAGGTGCTGGTGCTGGTACCTGAAATCAACCTGACTCCGCAGCTGGAGGCACGTTTCGTCGAACGCTTTGCCGGCCGCAACATCGTCTCCCTGCACAGTGGCCTGACGCCGGCGCAGCGCTTGCGCAACTGGCTGGCCGCGCACCTGGGACAGGCCGAGCTGGTGCTGGGCACCAGGCTGGCCGTCTTCGCATCAATGCCGCGACTCGGCCTGATCGTTGTCGACGAAGAGCATGACCCTTCCTACAAACAGCAGGACGGTGCGCGCTATTCGGCCCGCGATCTGGCGGTCTACCGCGCGCACCTGGAAAAGCTGCCGGTCATTCTCGGTTCGGCTACGCCCTCTTTGGAAAGCTGGCAACGCGCCGAGGAGGGTCGTTATATCCGCCTGTCGCTTCCCGACCGGATCGGCGGTGGTGCGCTGCCGCGGGTACGCCTGTTCGACATGAAATTGCTGCCGCTGACCAAGGGCGTGACGACTGCGTTGACTGCACCGCTGCTGCAGGCCTTGCGCGAGCGGCTGGATCGGGGCGAACAAAGCCTGCTGTTTTTGAACCGGCGCGGTTATGCGCCGGTGCTGCATTGCGGCGAATGCAACTGGAAAAGCGCCTGCCCCCATTGCAGTGCCTGGCGCGTTTTTCACAAGGGCGACCGCACGCTGCGCTGCCACCATTGCAGCTTTTCCGAGCGCGTTCCTTCAGCCTGTCCGACCTGCGGCAACCAGGACATCGCGCCGCTCGGCCGCGGTACCGAAAGGCTGGAAGAACAGCTGGCCGAGGCGCTGCCGAATGCGCGAGTGCTGCGCATCGACGCTGACTCGACCAAGCTCAAAGGCGAGCTCGAATCGCGCATGCAGGCCGTGCATGCGGGCGAGGTCGACATCCTCGTCGGCACGCAGATGATCACCAAAGGGCACGACTTCCGCCGCATCACATTTGTGGCAGCGGTCAACCCCGACGGGGCTTTGTTCAGCAGTGACTTCCGTGCCCCCGAGCGCCTGTTTGCGCTGCTGATGCAGGCCGGAGGCCGCGCCGGCCGTGACGCCGGGCAGGCCGCTCGCAGCGAGATGTGGGTGCAGACCTGGCATCCCGAGCATGGGCTTTACAAGGCCTTGGCCAAGCATGACTTCGAGCGTTTCGCCAAGAGCCAGTTGGCCGAGCGTGAGTCGGCCGGCTTGCCGCCGTTTTCACATCTGGCGCTGCTGCGCGCTGATGCCCGCGATGCCGAAGTGGCCAAGGCGTTCCTGATGGCGGCGGCGCGCTGGGCTGCGCCGCTGGCCGACCAAGGACAGGTGCTGATTTATCCGCCGGTGCCGCTGGGCGTAGCCCGTGTGGCCAATGTCGAGCGCATGCAGATGCTGGTCGAGTCAAACAACCGGGTCAAGCTGCAACGCCTGCTCAACGCCTGGTTGCCCGAACTTGGCGCGCTCAAGCGCGAACACAAGGGCCTGCTGCGCTGGGCCGTCGACGTCGACCCCTTGGCGATCTGAGCAGTAAGAAAATTCGTGCGAGAAACGGCAAGGGATGCTCTGCATAACTCAACGCGAGTGTGTGTAGTGCGGATCGGGATGGGATGAAAGGCGCATTTTGCGGCCAATAGCGCGTGCTATTGGCAATAAATGCAACGCCGCAGACCGCCCGAGGCCGCGCTATCACAAACCGTGAGGGGTTATGCAGAGCATCCCAAGGGCAATATAGCTCTCGCTGCGAAAAATACTGATGGCTCAGGCTGCGATAAAACCAGATATTTTTATCAGCGCAAAGTTCATAACTGCTTGCTTGACCACGCTTTTTCATAAGCAGTATCGCCGATACTCAAATAACCGCCTGGTGCTGATTTTGCTACCGCTCCGATGTGGTAGCAGAAGGCCTGACCGTTCAGGTATCCGACCAGCGCCTTGTGGGCCCACAATGCAGCGAAATGATCCTCTACCGCGCTGGGGCCGCCGGGGATAAAGCTGTCGGCCAGTAGTTTCTTCATGATCGCGGTATTGAATACAGACGGCATGAAAGAGAATGATTCATGGGTTCTGCCGCTACCGATCCAGCCGGTATTTTCCTTGTCGATGCGGATCCGATGAAGGCGACTTCCATCATGGGTGATCAACTGGTTTCCCTCCCTGCGGAACGGTTGGTGGACCAGTGGTGCTCGCAGGTAGACCTGATGAAGATCGGGCAACATTGCATGCATTTTCAGCGCCGGCCCGATGAAATCCGCAGCAAGGTAAAAATAATGGTCCGGTTCAAGGTAGATGAATTGTTCGGTTTGTACCGAATCGACCAGAGTCTTGAAGACGTCGAAATAGCCGCGATGCTCACCATCGCGAAATTGCTTGAGCAGATTTATTTTATGCTGGCGGCAAAACCCTGGTAAATCCTCGCTGCGCATGGGCGAGCGGTCGTCCACCATATTGTGGATGATATTGACAGGCGACTGATTGCAGCGGTAGAACGACTCGAAGGTCTGCTCCAGGTAGTTCCACCGCTCCGGCGCATTGATATGTACAGGAGTTAGTATGGTGATGCTTGCCATGATGCTCTGACCCTCGCGCTGTTTTTCATGGTCATATTATGCTTGACGGTCGACATAAATACCCGAAGCGCGATTTCTACATGCTCCGCCGGTACTGCCCGCCGACCTCGAACAGCGCGTTGGTGATCTGGCCGAGGCTGCAGCAGCGCACCGCTTCCATCAGGACTTCGAACACATTCTGGTTGGCGATCACGGCTTGCTGCAGACGCGCCAGCATGGGGCCTGATTCGTTGGCATGGGTGGCCTGGAAGGCGTGCAAACGGGTCAGTTGGGACTGCTTTTCGTCCTCGGTTGAGCGCGCCAACTCGATCGGCCCGGTCGCCTGTTCGCCATGCGGATTGCGGAAGGTGTTGACGCCGATAACCGGGTATTCGCCGGTGTGCTTGAGCATCTCGTAATGCATGCTCTCTTCCTGGATCTTGCTGCGCTGGTAGCCGGTCTCCATCGCGCCGAGCACGCCGCCACGCTCGGCGATCTTTTCGAATTCGGTCAGCACCGCTTCTTCGACCAGTTCGGTCAGCTCGTCGATGATGAATGCGCCCTGGCTCGGGTTCTCGTTCTTGGCCAGACCCCATTCGCGGTTGATGATCAACTGGATCGCCATCGCGCGACGCACGCTGTCTTCGGTCGGCGTGGTGATCGCTTCGTCGAAGGCATTGGTGTGCAGGCTGTTGCAGTTGTCGTAAACCGCGATCAGGGCCTGCAACGTGGTGCGGATGTCGTTGAACTGGATCTCCTGGGCATGCAGGCTGCGACCGCTGGTCTGGATGTGATATTTGAGCTTTTGCGAACGCTCGTTGGCGCCATATTTGTCGCGCATCGCGATTGCCCAGATGCGCCTGGCGACGCGGCCCAGCACCGTGTATTCGGGGTCCATGCCGTTGGAAAAGAAAAAGCTCAGGTTCTGTGCAAAATCGTCGATATGCATGCCGCGCGCCAGATAGGCTTCGACGAAAGTGAAACCATTCGACAAGGTCAGCGCGAGCTGGGTCAGCGGGTTCGCACCGGCCTCGGCGATGTGATAACCGCTGATCGAGACTGAATAGAAATTGCGTACCTGGTGGTGGACGAAATATTCGGCGATGTCGCCCATCACCTTGAGCGAGAACTCGGTCGAGAAGATGCAGGTGTTCTGGCCTTGATCCTCCTTCAGGATGTCGGCCTGCACGGTACCGCGCACATTGGCCAGCACCCAGTCCTTGATCTTGGCGGCTTCGTCAGCGGTCGGGTTGCGGCCGTTGTCGTCCTTGAACTTGGCCAGGTTCTGGTCGATCGCAGTGTTCATGAACATCGCCAGAATCGTCGGCGCCGGGCCGTTGATCGTCATGCTGACCGAGGTCGTCGGGCTGCAAAGATCGAAGCCGTCATAAAGCACTTTCAGGTCGTCGAGCGTGGCGATCGAGACGCCCGAGTTGCCGACCTTGCCATAGATGTCGGGGCGCAGATCGGGGTCATTGCCGTACAGCGTGACCGAATCAAATGCGGTCGACAAACGCTTGGCCGGCATGCCGGCTGAAACCAGCTTGAAGCGTCGGTTGGTGCGGAAGGCATCACCTTCGCCGGCGAACATGCGGGTCGGGTCCTCGCCCTCGCGTTTGAAAGCGAACACCCCTGCGGTGTAAGGGAAACTGCCGGGAACGTTCTCCAGCATCAGCCATTTCAGCCGTTCGCCATGATCCTCATAGGTCGGCAGCGCTACCTTGCGGATCTTGCTGCCCGACAGGCTGGTCGAGACCAGCGCAGTGCGGATTTCGCGGTCGCGGATCTTCACTACATAGTCGTCGCCGGCATAGGCGCGCTGCATTTCGGGCCATTGCGTCAGCAGCCTGGCTGCTGCCCCATCGATCTTGGCTGCGCGCCGCTGCGCCAGTTCGGCCAGCGCTTCGCCGGCACGATGCTTTTCGGGGTTGTCTTCATGCAGCATGCGTGCGCTTTCGGTCAACTGCTGGACCTCGCGCGCGAGCTTGGCCTGGCTGCTGGCGCGCTGCTTGTAGCCGCGCACGCTGGCGCTGATTTCGGCCAGGTAGCGAACCCGCGCCGCCGGCACGACCGGCGTCTGCTGGGTGCTGTGGCGGGTGTCGGCCAGCGGCAGCCGGCCGGCTTCAAGCTGCAGCCCCAGCACAGCCAAGCGCGGCTTCAATGCCTGATACAGCGCAGTCACGCCATCGTCGTTGAAACGGCTTGCCATCGTGCCGAAGACCGGCATTTCTTCGGTTCGGCGGGTCCAGGCTTCGCGGTTGCGTTGCACCTGTTTGGCCACATCGCGCAGCGCGTCCTGAGCGCCCTTGCGGTCAAACTTGTTGATCGCGACGAACTCGGCAAAGTCCAGCATGTCGATCTTCTCGAGCTGGCTGGCGGCGCCGAATTCGGGCGTCATCACATACATCGGCAGGTCGACCAGCGGCACGATCGCCGCATCGCCCTGGCCGATGCCCGAGGTCTCGACAATGATCAAGTCAAAGCCCGCGACCTTGGCCGCAGCCAGCACATCGGGCAAGGCCTTGGAGATTTCACTGCCGAAATCGCGCGTTGCCAGGCTGCGCATGAAGACGCGGGCGCCTTGCTGCCACGGATTGATGGCGTTCATGCGGATGCGGTCGCCGAGCAGCGCGCCACCGCTCTTGCGCCTCGACGGGTCGATCGAAATCACCGCGATGCGCAGGCTGTCTCCCTGGTCGAGGCGCAGCCGGCGGATCAACTCATCGGTCAGGCTTGACTTGCCGGCGCCGCCCGTGCCGGTGATGCCCAGCACCGGGGTCTTGATCGACTGGGCTTGCAGATGCAATTCGGCCAGCAGCGAGGCATCGGCCTTGCCACTCTCGAGCGCGGTCATCAACTGGGCCAAGGCGCGCCAAGCCGCTTCGCCATGGCCCTGGACCGCTTGCAGTGACTTTGGCGCATGGACGCTGAAGTCAAGGTCGCAAGTCATCATCATTTCGCCGATCATGCCGGCCAGTCCCATGCGCTGACCATCTTCAGGGCTGAAGATGCGCACGCCAACTGCGGCCAAGGCCTGGATTTCTTCCGGCACGATCACGCCGCCGCCGCCGCCGAAAACCTGGATATGCTCGCCGCCGCGCGCCTTCAACAGCTCGACCATATACTTGAAATATTCGACATGGCCACCCTGGTAAGAGCTGATCGCAATGCCTTGCGCGTCTTCCTGCAGCGCTGCTGTGACGACCTCGTCGACCGAACGGTTGTGGCCCAGGTGGATGACTTCGGCGCCCATGCCCTGCAGGATCCGCCGCATGATGTTGATGGCTGCGTCATGGCCATCAAACAGGCTCGCTGCAGTGACGAAACGGACCTTGTTCACCGGTTGGTAAGCGGCCAGGGATTGGTATTCGGCGGACAGATCGGACATCGGAAAACTCCAGCGACGGCATCGATACCGCCATTTCTTGTCGGGAAGGCGGGTCGATTTTAAGGGCTGATTGACGTTGACGTTAACGTCAATTCACGGGCCCGCTCGTGCTGCTGCTGTTCAGGAGCGATCCGGATCGCCTCTGCATAATCCAAAGTTATAGTTCGGGCGACAGGCCATCCTTTGCCGTAGGGCCGACGGCGCCAATTATTGGCCGCAACCCGGCTGCCACGCTATGCAAACTGCAAGCTGCTTTCGTTTCATCCTGGTCCTGGCTGCGGCGGTGCTGATGATCGCGCCTGGCGCACAGGCCAAGCCCTTGGTCTACTGCGCTGATTCAGGCCCCGAAGGCTTTGATCCCGGCTTGTGGGACAGCGGCAGCACCAACACGGTCACCCGGCAGATGTTCCAAGGCCTGCTCGCGTTCAAGCGCGGCACCACGGCGATTGAGGCGAAGCTGGCAACGTCCTGGACGGTCTCGCCCGATGCCAGAACCTTTACCTTCAATCTGCGGCGCGGCGTCAACTTCCACAAGACGCCTTATTTCACGCCGACCAGGCCGATGAATGCCGACGATGTGATGTTCACCTTCGGCCGCTTCATCAACCCTGAGCACCCGTTCAACAAGGCCTTTCCGGCGCTGTTCGTCTATCCGCAGAACATGGGCCTGGCCAAGCTGATCGACGGCATCGACCGGGTCGATGACTACACCGTACGCTTTCGCCTGAAGGCCCCGAATGTCACTTTCTCGACCAATTTTGCCCTGGCCTGGGCGGCGATCCATTCGGCCGAATATGCCGACCAGTTACTCAAGGAAGGCAAGGCCAGCCAGATCAATAATTTGCCGGTCGGCACCGGACCTTACCGCTTCAAGTCCTATACCAAGGACGATGTGCTGCGCATGGATGCCAACCCGGATTTCTGGGGCAACAAGCAGCAGACCAATGCGCTGGTCTTCAGCATCAGCCGCGAGCCCAATGTGCGGGTGCAAAAGCTGCTCGCCGGCGAATGCCAGGTGACAGCGGCGATCCGTGATGTCGATATGGCCGCAGTGGACGGCAAACCCGCCATCATCGTGATGAAGACGCAGGCGCTGAATCTGTCCTACCTGTCCTTCAATATGCGCAAAGCGCCGACCGACAAGCGCGAAGTTCGCGAAGCACTGGATATTGCCGTCGACCGCGATGCGATCTTCAAGGCGCTATTCCCGCGCGGTGACGCGATCCAGGCGGTCAGCGCCTTTCCACCCTCGATCCCGGGTTACAACAAAAAGCTGAAAAACGAATACAACCCCGAGCGGGCTCGCCAGTTGCTGGCCAAGGCTGGTTTCGCTGGCGGGATGGAAATCGATCTCTGGGCCTTGCCGGTGGCGCGTCCGACCAACCCGAACGGCCAGTTGATGGCCCAGTTGATCCAGCAGGATTGGGCCAAGATCGGTGTCAAGGCCAGCATCAGGACATTCGAGTGGGGCGAATACCTGAAACGCGCCAACAACGGCGAGCACAGCGTTTACATGAGCGGATGGGGCGGCGAGACCGGCGATGCCGACGAGTTTCTGACCCCTAACCTGAGCTGTGCGGCCAACCAGAGCGGGGTCAAGTTCTGCAACAAGGACTTCGAGAAATTGATCGACGATGCCCGCGCCACGGTCGACCCGAAAAAACGCGCAGTGATGTACGAACAGGCGCAGGAGATTTTCAAACGCGAACGTCCCTGGATCACGATGGCCCATTCGGCGGTCTACATTCCGCTCAGCCGCGATGTGGTCGGCTTCATCATGGCGCCCAACGGCAGCGTCGACTTCGAAAACGTCTACAGAAAATGAAATTTGGCCGCGCTCAGGCTGCGCATTGCGCTGAAAAGAATTCATGCGGCTGAGGCATATCGAGGTCTTCCACGCGATCATGCAAGCCGGCACGATCAGCGGCGCTGCGCAATTGCTGCATATATCGCAGCCTGCCGTCACCAAGGTGCTGCAGCATTGCGAGATGCAGCTGGACCTGCTGCTGTTCGACCGCCTGCGTGGCAAGCTTTATCCGACGCCCGAGGCGCACCGGCTGTTCGTTGAAATCGACAAGCTCAATCGCGACCTGGTCGGCATCCGGCGCCTGGTGGTCAACCTGCGCAAAGGCGCCTCCGAGCAGTTACGCCTGGTGGCCACGCCAACTTTGGGTGCTGAAGTGATCCCGGCGGCGATGGTCCCCTGGTGCCGGGCCTTTCCGAACAGCCAATGTTCACTCGCCACCAACCACACGCGTGAAATCGTCGCGGCCTTGCTCCTCGGTGAAGCTGATCTGGCTCTGTCGCTGCAGAATCCCCGCCACCCAGGCATCAAGGCCGAACTGCTGGCCAGTGGCTGGATGATGGCCTTGTGTCCGCTTGGCAGCCCTGAGGCGGCAGGCAGCGGGCCATTGAACATCGCCGATATGTCCACTGAATTGATCGGCCTGGCCAGCGACGACCCGCTGGCGGCGGTGGTCCAGAGCACCGCTGCAGCGCAAGACTTGACGCCGTTCAGCCGCCTGACGGTGCAGACTTATCAACTGGCGCGGGCGCTGGTCGAGGCCGGGGTGGGTATGACCATCGTCGACCCCTTCACGGCGGCTTCCGCCAACCGTGAACGGCTGGTGTTGCGCCAGCTCGCGCCGGCAGTGCCCGTGCATCTGTACCTGCTGACCAGCGCCAATGCGCCGCTGGCGCAATCGGCGCGCCGCTTGGTTAAATATATCGGCGAAGCGGCGCGCAATTGCCTCGAAAGCCTGGAGAACATTCCTTGATCAGCTGTGAAGACATACCGCAGCATCCCGATTTCCGGGCGCTGTCGAGCGTCTCAGGCATCAGCATCGACTTGCGCTATGCCTCGCCCGACAACTTTGTCGGCCGGGCTGTTTATGGCGAGATCGATTGCGCCTGGCTGCGGCGCGAAGCCGCCGATGCGCTGCAAATCGCTGCCGACTGGCTGGCTGCACAGCGCCCCGGTTACCAATTGCTGGTGCTCGACGCTTTGCGCCCGCAGCGCGTCCAGGAGGTCTTGTGGAACGAGCTGCAAGGTACACCGCTGACCCAATATCTGGCCCATCCCGAGCGTGGCTCGATCCATTCCTTCGGCATGGCTGTTGATGCCAGCCTGCTCGACTCGCAAGGGCTGGAAGTCGACATGGGTTCGGGTTTTGATGAGATGACGCTGTTTTCGCACCCTGATCATGAGGTCGAATATCTGGCCCAGGGGCTGTTGCAGCCGCAGCATCTGGTCGAGCGCGGCTGGCTGCGTGCGGCGATGCGGCATGCCGGGTTTCAATCGATCAGCACCGAATGGTGGCATTTCGATTTCGGCGATCGCATCGCCGTCAGGCGCGATCTGCCTCGCGTGCTTTAGTATAAATTTGGAGCCTTCAAAATGACCCCACCGCGCCGCCAATTCGTTCAATCCATCGCTGCAATCAGCGGCGGACTGGCGCTCGGTTCGAGCCAGGCCGCGCCGCGCCGTCAGGCGCTCTATCCGCAGCGACTGCGTCCGGGTGACATGGTGGCCCTGGTCAGCCCGGCCAATGCCACTTTCGAACGCGAGCCGGTCGAGATCGCCACCGAGGCGCTGCAGGCCATCGGTTTCAAGGTCAGGCATGGTCCCAATTTGCTGGCGCGCTATGGCCATTTCGCCGGCAGCGATGCGCAGCGCGCGGGCGACATCAATGCCATGTTTGCCGACGACAGCGTGTCCGGCATCCTGGCGCTGACCGGCGGCTCCGGTTGCAACCGCATCGTCGACAAGCTCGACTACGGGTTGATCGCGGCGAAGCCGAAGTTCTTCGGCGGCTTCAGCGACCTGACCTCGCTGCTGAATGCGATCCAGTCACAGACCGGGCTGGTCACCTTCCATTGCCCGATGGGCGCTTCGGAATGGAACAAGTTCAGCCTGGAAAGTTTTCGTTCGGTGGTCATGGCTGGGGAAGCTGCCTTGCTCGGTAATCCTAAAGTTGATGCCACCAGCATGCTGGTGCAGACCCATGACCGTATCAGCACGCTGCGCCCGGGGCGTGCCAGTGGCCGGTTGGTCGGCGGCAATCTGGCTGTGCTCAGCTCGCTGGCGGGATCGATCTACTGGCCCGACTTTCGTGGCGCCATCCTCTTCCTGGAGGAGACCAATGAATATATCTACCGCGTCGACCGCATGCTCTCAACGCTGCGCCTGGCCGGTGCGCTGGACCAACTCGCCGGCGTGGTGCTGGGTAAATTCACCAAATGCAATCCCGGCGACGGCTTTGGCACGCTGACGCTCGACGAGGTGTTCGACGATTACTTCAAAGGCCTGGGCGTGCCAGTTTTCCGCGGCGCGATGATCGGCCATATCAATCTGAAACACACGCTGCCGATCGGCGCCTCGGTGGCGATCGATGCCGAGGTGGGCACGATCCAGTTGCTCGGACCAGCGGTGCTATGACCCTGGATTCAGCAGTTGACTGCTTTTGGCCCGACTCATTGCTGGCGCGTGACCCATTCGGCCAGTGCGTCGATGACCGGCCAGCCTTTCGATCCTGCTTGCTCTTCGTTGAGCATGGCCACCAGCACCCAAGGCTGATTGCCGGCGTCATAGACATAGCCGGCGACTGCCGCGACATTGTTCAGCATGCCGGTTTTCAAGCGGGCACGACCATCGGAACTGCTGCCCTTCAGCCGCCGCCAGCGCGGGCCATCGACCACGGCCAAAGGCATGCTGTTCAGCAATTCAGGCGCCTGCGGGCTCTCCCAGGCGCTGACTAGCAAAGCAGCCATTTGCGCCGGCTTGATCCGCTCCAACCTTGACAAGCCCGAGCCGTTCTCCATGACCAGACCGCTGGCATCGATGCCTTTGGCGGCAAACCAGTTGCGAACCACGCGCTCCGAGGCCTTCAAAGTGTCTTCGTCAGCGCCGGCTACCGCGGCACCGAGCCGTAGATAGACCAGTCTTGTCAGCGGGTTGTCGCTGCGCTTCATCATGCCGCGCATCAATTCGGCCAAGGGCCGGCCTTGATGGCTGGCCAGCACCAGGCTGCCGGCAGGTGTGGTGTCTTCGCGGTCGCCTGGCCCCATCACGCCGCCGAGTTCGCGCCAGATCTGGCGCAAGGCCTGCGCAGTCAGCCATTGGCGCTCGATCAGATTGAGCTCGAGTTGCCGGCTGCATTGGCGCGGGAAAGTACCCTTCAGGTGCAAGGTAACGCCTTGAGCATGCTGCGTCGCGTCGGGGATCTTCCATCCCTCTTCCCAGTAGGAGCAGGGCTTGTCGACCAGCGTCATCGCGGATGCATCGACGCTGATACCGGGCCAGGCCGGGCTGGCCTTGGCGCTGACGGTCTTTGCGTCGGAACTCAGCGCATAGCTGAGCAGGTTGCCGTTCAGGCCCAAGGCATCAGGGATCACGTTGTACTGGAACTCTGGTGCCTCGTCGAACTGCGGCGCGCCGATGTCCAGTCTGGCCGGCTTGAACATTGTCCGGTCGACCACCAGGCCGCCCTGGATTTCGCGCAGCCCCTGTTCGCGCAAGTTGCGCAACATGGCCCACAGGGCCGGCCAGTCGAGGTCGTTGTCAGCTCCACCGCGCAGATAAAGCGGGCCGGCCAGGCTATCCCCCGACCAAGGGGCTGCAGCCATCAAATCAGTGCGGCCGCGGGAATTGGCGCCGAGCTGTTCGAGCGCAACAACGGCTGTCACTACTTTCAGCGTCGATGCCGGTTGCAGCGGAACTTGCTCGCGCAAGCGCAGGCCGCGGTCGCGTTCGCGCAGGGGGAAGGCAATCAGTCCCAGCGAGCTCTCGCGCAAGCCGGCCTTGGCCATGGCTTGGCGAACTTCGGCGGGCAATGGGGTCTGGGCGATGGCAGCGGCCGCCATGCCAAGGCAGCAGACAGTAGCGAGGAGTTGTTTGAGATTCATCGGAAATACTTGCGGAAATGCAGCTATTTTCACCGATTCAATTAACTGACAAAGGCAGAAAAGTCGCCCACCTATGCCTTCAGGTTATGAGTTATGCACAAGCATTCAGTCTCCTCGGCGCAACACATCAGGCCTTTCCCTGTGACATAAATATGTAAAATCAAAATATCATGTAGTTAACCTGACGTTAATGTTGTTGAATTCATTCAAAGGATTGAAACCGTGAAATTGAAAAAACTAGCTCGCAACCTCGCGCTGATCGGCGTCGGGGTTCATCTGGTCGGTGCTGCGATGGCGCAGACAGACCCGGTGCAGAAAATTGAACGGGTCGAGGTCACTGGTTCAAGCATCAAGCGCATCGCCAGCGAAGGCGCGTTACCGGTGCAGGTCATCACGGCTAAAGACCTTGAAAGACAGGGCATTACCACCGCCGACCAGTTGATCAGCTCGCTCAGCAGCAATGGCAGCGGCATGGACAACCTGTCCAGTAATTCCGATGTCGCAGCAGGCACCGGACGCGGCAACAACGGTTTGTCCGCAGCCAATCTACGCGGTCAAGGCTCGGCTGCCACGCTGGTCTTGTTGAATGGTCGTCGCGTATCGACTGCAGGCTTGAACGGCGGTGTCGTCGATCTGAATTCGATCCCGATGGCAGCCATCGACCGCATCGAAATCCTGAAAGACGGCGCTTCGGCGATTTACGGTACCGATGCGATTGGCGGCGTAATCAACTTCATCCTGAAGAAGAACTACAGCGGCCTCGAGATGTCTGCCTTTACCGATGTCACCCAGCAAGGCGGCGGCAATATCACCCGCTTCAGCATGACTGGTGGCAAGGGCGATCTGGCGACCGACAAGTACAACCTGCTGTTCTCGGTGACGCACAGCGAGAGTCAGGCGCTGCTCGCCGATCAACGCGACTTCGTCAACACCAACCAACCGAGTCGAGGCCTGTCGACCGATACCCGCGGCACGCCATTCGCGACGATCTTCCCGCTCAGCACGGCGTGGACTGCGCTGAGCAAAAACAGCAGCAACGGTCCGCTGCTGCCAGGCACGACCGTGGCGGCAAATAGCGTCAATGTCCTGGCCCTGCCAGGTGCTGCAGGTTGTGCCTCCGTACCCGGCATGTTTGCTTACAACGCGGCCTTGTGGGCTTCGCCTGCTTCCGCCTTGGCTTGCGCCGTGGACACCGGACGCATGGGTGTGTTGCAGCAGCCGCTGAAGACCACCAATGTGGTCGCGCGGGGTACCGTGCAATTGGGCGAGCATCAGCTCTTCGCCGAATTCATCGCCTCGCAGTCAGATTCGGCCAAGTCCTTCTCGTCGAACCAGATCTCCACCAGCACTTCGGCCACCAGCTTCTTCCGCAATCTGGCCTATCCGAGCACCGGTGCTTCTTACAACACGGTGTTCAATCAACTGGTTGCGGCCTTCCCGCAACTCGAGGCCAACCGGGGCCAGCCGCTGGGTTTCCGCTGGCGCTGCAATGAATGCGGTCGGCGTGAAATCGACACCAACAACAAGGCTTCGCGCTTCCTCGTCGGTGCCGAAGGCCCGCTGCCTTTCATGGCCAACTGGGATTACCGTGCCGGTGTCTCGACAGCCACCAGCGAAGCGACCTCGGTGCTGGGTAATGGTTATTTCTACGGCACAGCATTCGCGAACCTGCTCAATACCGGTGTCCTGAACCCGTTCCTGCTCCCAGGCCAGACACAGACCGCAGCGGCAATGACCGCATTGCAGGCGACCTCTGCCAACGGCGCCACGCTTTACGGTGGCAAGACCTCGCTGACGCAGGCTGATGCTGTTGCTACCGGACCCTTGTTCAAGCTGCCGGCGGGTGAAGTGATGGCCGCTGTCGGCGTCGACATGCGCAGCGAGAAGTTCAAGTTCAACGGCAACGCGACCGATCTGGTCACCCAGGCCGCGATCTACAACGCGCCGTTCGACAGCATCAACAACCTGAACACGGTGACTCGTGATGTCAAGGCGATCTTCACCGAAGTACTGGTGCCGGTGACCAAGCGGCTTGAGGCAACTTTGGCAGTCCGTCATGACGATTACACCGGCTTTGGCGGCACCAACAATCCGAAGGTGTCGGTCCGGTTCACTCCGGTTGACGAGTTGCTGACCCGCGCGTCCTACAGCACTGGTTTCCGCGTGCCGACCTTCGCGCAGCAGTTCTTCGGTGTTACCGAGTCGCCTTATGTCGGCGCAGGTGTCGTCGATCCTGCGAAATGCCCGGCATTGGTCGTTTCGGCAACGCCCGGTTGCACTGCGATCACCTTCAATACCCTGTTCGGAGGCAAGGCCAATCTGCAGCCTGAAAAGAGCAAGCAGAACAGCATCGGCTTCGTCTGGGCACCGAGCAGCCAGTTCAGCGTTGGTGCTGACTGGTGGAGCATCAACCGGACCGGCACAATCCAGGCTGCACCGCTGTCGACCTTGTTGAACAATTACAACCTGTTCTCGCAGAACTTCATTCGTGATGGTTCGGGCAATATCGTCCAGGTTGACACCAGCTGGATCAACGCCGGCGAGACCGTCACAAGAGGTGTCGACTTCAATGCTCGCGCTAGCGGCAAGATGGGTGACGCACGTTGGGGCCTGTTGCTTGACGGCAGCTATCTGGTCGAGAAGAAATCGCGTTTGCTGGCCAGCGCGGCATTCGGCGCTAGCGAAATTGCCAAGTTCAACCTTGGCGGCGACCCCGGCCTGCGCTGGAAGCATTCGCTGACAGGTACTTATGCAAGAGGCGATTGGGCTGGTTCCTTGACCCAGCAATACCGCAGCGGTTATCTGCAGGCAGTGCTGCCGGGCGTGGCCAACGGTACCGTGGTCCCGTCCAACTGGAATCCGCAGGTCGAGGCCTATTTCCTTTACAACGCCAGCATCAGCTACACCGGATTCAAGAATCTGGGTCTGACCGTCGGCATCAAGAACCTGTTCAACGCCGACCCACCGTTCGCGATCACCTACGACACGAATACCGGTGCCGGCAGTTCATGGGATCCGCGCGTAGCCGATCCACGCGGCCGCTCGCTGACGCTGATGGCAAACTACAAGTTCTGACCTTTACAGCCTTTAAAAAACCCGCTGCCGGCTTGTCTGGCAGCGGGTTTTTTTCTGACTTCAAATCAGCGTCAACCGCCGCTGCGTCACGTCCATCTGCAAGCTCAAACCCAGCGGCAGCGGCAGATTCGGCCGGCCGTGCCCCGAGGGCCAGCCAGCCAGGATGGGTTTGCCCAGCACTTGCAGGTAATCTGCCAGTACCGCATCGGGCGCTTCGGCGTCGCTGAAACTGCCGATCAGGAAGCCGGCTGCAGCCTCGAGTACCCCGCATAAGCGCAATTGCGCCAGCATCCTGTCAACCTTGTACGGTTCTTCGCCGATGTCTTCCAGGAACAGGATCGCCCCTTCGGCCTGCAGCGCCCAGCGCGTGCCGAGCAGGGCAGCGACCAGGCTCAGATTGCCGCCGATCAGCCGACCTTCTACTGCGCTGCCCTGATTCAGCGGATGCGCCCGCATCGGCGGAGCGATTACATAACCGCTCTGCAGACCGCGGTGCAGCAGCGCAAACAGGTCGGCCGCAGCGTCGCCGGCTTCGGCATGCAGCAAATCTGAAGTCGGCATCGGCGCATGCAGGCCCGGCAGACCGAGGCCGTCGCGCACGGCGTGCAAGGCGGTGATGTCGCTGTAGCCGATCAACAGCTTCGGATGCCGGCTCAACAGTTCGATGTCGATGCGGTCGAGCAGCCGCACGCAACCATAGCCGCCACGCAAGCAAAGCACCGCGTCGACTTCGGGGTCGGCAAAGGCCGCGTGCAGATCGGCCAGGCGCTGCTTGTCGTCGGCGGCCAGAAAGCCCAAGGTCGCCGGTCCGGCGCAGCCTGGAAAAATCTTGGCCTTGAAACCATGAGCGGCGAGCAGGCCCGGTACTTGTTCGAGCTGGCCTGGCTTGGCGGGCCCGGCCGGGGCGATGATGGCCAGGGTGGCGCCCGGCGCCATGGGTTTGATCAGCATGACATCCAATCCTTCAGCTTTGTATCGATCATTGCGCCCAAGGCCGGCAGGCGCCAGGGCGAAACAGCGCGTGGATCATCCGCATAGCGGCGGCCCAGGTTGCTGCTCAGCGCGATCAGGTAATGGCGCCGCGCGGGGGTTATCCCCTGCACGATGCCGGCATCGGCGCTGTAGTTCTCGGTATTGCCGGTCTTGTGGGCGAAGCGCAACTCGCCCACCTGAGCCTTGCCAGCGGCCCAGCGTTCCGGTAGCCGCGCCGGCAGCCCGGCGACCCAGCCCGGAATGGCCGTCAACGAGCTGCTCGACAACACTTGATGCAGCTTTTGCTCGTTCAGGCAATACAGCACATGGTCCAGGCTGGCAGCCAGCAAAGCCGGTTGTGTCGGGGGTAACCAGGGCGCTGCAGGGGCTTGCGGGTCGAGCAGCCAGAGCAGGCGCAAGCTGTCCCAGGCCGTCATCTGCAAATGCCCGACGCCAGACCCTGCCGCATTGCCCCAGCCGCCATCGGCGCAGGTGTTGGCAAAGCGCAAGCCGCTCAGGCCATAGGCTTCAAACAGTTGGTGTAATTCATTCTGAGTCTCGACGCCAGCGTCGCGCCTGATCGCGCCGCAGTCGTGCAGATGCATGACCAGCGCCGAAGTCGACAGATTGCAGCTGATCGTGGTCATGTCGAAAGCCCAGTCGCCGACCGGCCTCGCCCGGCCTTGAAAGCAAAGCGGCTGTTCCCAACTGCTGCGACCCTGGTCGATCAGATGGGCGACACCGACCAGCAGCATCAGTTTGGCCAGCGAAGCCGGGTAGGGTGCAACGAAGCGCTGCGGACCTGTGCCCATCAGGGGCCGCCAGTCGATACGCTGCCAGTCGCTGCCGGGCAGCCAGGCGATCGAGCGGCCTTGCTGGTCCTGCGCATCGGCCAGAAAAGCGATATTGCGCACCGCGCCGGCATCGGCGGCGATGTCGGCGATCAGGCCCTGCGGATGCTCGCGCGAGAACAGCACATTGGCGAATACCGGCGCTTCACCTTCAGGGAAAGCCGCTACCGCCAGGTCGATATTCGGGTGCAAGCCGACCGCTGCGCCGCCGAGCATGGCATCCGCGCATTGCTCGAAGCGCTGCGTCCGCACCGCTTCGAGTAGCGCCTGGGCCAGATCGGCTTGCTGCACCCGGTGGATCAGCTGAGCACGGCCGCCATAGCCTTGGCCGTCGCTTCTACATTGCTGCTGTTGAGCCCCGCGATGCACATACGTCCCGAACGCAGGATGTAGACGCCGAACTCGTCCTTCAAGCGGTCAACCTGGGCCGGACTCAGGCCGGTGTAGCTGAACATGCCGCGTTGGGTCAGGAAATAGTCGAAATCGCGGCCCGGCAACTTGGCGGAAAGTACGCTGTACAAAGCCTGGCGCATGGCCTGGATACGCTCCCGCATGGCGGTGACTTCGCCTTCCCATTGGCTGCGCAACGCCGGCGTGGTCAGGACGCGGGCAACGACCTGGCCGCCATGCATCGGCGGGTTTGAGTAGTTGCGGCGGATCGTGAACTTGAGCTGACCGAGCACATTGACCGCCTGTGCCGCATCGGGGCAGACCACGCTCAAGCCACCGCAGCGTTCACCGTACAAGCTCATGTTCTTCGAGAAACTGTTGGCAACGAAAAAGGACAGGCCGGCCTCGGCGAGCGCGCGGATGGCGAAGCAATCTTCCTCGATGCCATCGCCATAGCCCTGATAAGCCAGATCGAGGAAAGGCAGCAACTGGCGCGCTTGCAGCACCGGTATCAATTCCAGCCATTGCGCCCGGGTCAGGTCGACACCGGTCGGGTTGTGACAGCAGGCATGCAGCAGCACGACGCTTTGCGGCGCCAGCGCGTTGATGGCCGCCAGCATGCCGGCAAAGTCGAGGCCGCCGGTGGCAGCGTCGTAATAGGGGTAAGACTTGACCTCGAGCCCTGCGCCTTCAAAGACCGCGCGGTGGTTGTCCCAGGTCGGATCCGACATATGGACCGCGCTGGCAGGGAAATAGCGCTTGATGAAATCAGCGCCAACCTTCAAGCCGCCGCTCGAGCCGACGCTCTGGATCGTCACCGTGCGTGCCAGCACCGGGTGGGCAGCGCCGAACAACAGCGCCTGCACAGCGCTGCGGAAATTGGCAGCGCCTTCCATCGGCAGATAGGGCCTGGCGCCGGCATCGGCCACCACGGCGAGCTCGGCCTGGCGCACCGAATCGAGCATCGGAATGCGTCCGGCATCGTCGAAGTAGATGCCGATCGACAGATTGATCTTGTCCTTCCTGGGGTCTTTCTGGAAGTCCTCGTTGAGGCTCAGGATAGGATCGCCGGCATAGGCGTCGACATGTTCGAACATAGTGGAAACTCCGGGGACGGCGGACTGCGCTTGATGCCATTATCGGCGCCAAGGCCGGTCAGATCTTCAGCGCCGCCTCGATGTCCTGGCGGAGTTTTTCGGGCGCATCATTCGGCGCATAGCGCTTGACCGGCAGGCCGTCGCGGCCGACCAGGAACTTGGTGAAATTCCACTTGATCGCTTCGGTGCCGAGCAGGCCGGGTTTTTCGCCCTTCAGCCATTGCCAGAGCGGGTCGGCAGCCGCGCCATTGACATGGGCCTTGGCCATCATCGGGAAGGTCACGCCGTAGTTCTTTTGGCAGAAGGCGGCGATCTCTTCATTGCTGCCGGGGTCCTGTCCGCCGAACTCGTTGCTCGGAAAACCGAGCACGACCAGACCTTGCACGGCATAGTCCTTCCACAACTGCTCGAGCCCCTTCAATTGCGGCGTGAAACCGCAGGCGCTGGCAGTGTTGACGACCAGCAGGGCCCGGCCGCGCAAGCTGGCCAGATCGAAAGGTTTGCCGTCAATCGAGACCAGCTGAAAATCAAATGCAGTCATATTTCTCCCAGGACCCAATGGCAATATCAAGCCGCGATGTTAGCGCTGGCAGCTCAATCCTGTCGAGCCAGCGTCGACAGCAGCGCAGCGGCCAGAATGCAGGCTCCGCCGACGGCGGTGGGCAGGTCGAGGCTGCCGCCGCCTAGCCACAGCGCCGAGGCTGCTGCCACCGGCACTTCGGTCAGCATCACGACCGCGGTGACATTGGCGGGCAAACGCACGGCGCCATATTGCAGCGCCAGATTTGAAGCGAAGAACAGCATGGCCATGCCCGCCAGCGGCAGCAGCCATAGGGGCCCTGGCAGCGAAGGCCAGGCGATGAAATCTACTGCAGCCATCGCGCCGGCTGCCAGCCCCGCGACCAGCACGCCGCCGCTGAACATCGCCAGCGCACGGGCATGGGCGCTGCGCGCAGCTTCACGCCGCAGCAGCACATTGTTCAAGGCGAAGGTGAAGCCACCGGCCAAGCCCAGCGCATCGGCCAGATTCGAAGGGAGCGGCAGGCCGCCGCCCGCCGGCATCAAGACGATCGCCGCACCGCCCAGCGCCAGCAGCATGCGCAGCCCTGCCAGCCAGGTCAGTTGTTCACCCAGGATCAAGCGCGCCAGCAGCAGCGCCCACAAAGGCATCAGGTAGAAAAGCAGCACGACGCGCACGACATCGCCGAGCGCTACGCCCCAGTTGAAGGCGGTATTGGTCAGTCCAGCGGCCAGCATGATCAGCCAAAGCGAAGGCGTGCGCAGCAACTCGCTCCAGGCCTGCGGCTTGCTCAGGCTGATGACCAGCAGCGAAAGCAGGTACAGCGCGACCGTGGCCCACAAGGGATGCAGGCCCGCTGCCTGCAATTGCCTGAACGGCCACCACGACAGACCCCAGATCAGGGCGTTGAAAATCAAACCTAGAACGGGCATCAGCGCTGGGACAGGAAAATGGGGTCAGAGTGATTTTCTCATGCCCTAACGCCGGGCCTGCCCTGCAAGCATTGACTATTGCAGCTTGATATTGGAAGCAGTGATCAGGCGCTTCCAGCGATCGATGTCTTTCAGATACATATCGGTGAAGCGGTCGCGCGGCAAGGGTGCGATCTGCGCTCCGGCCTTGCTCAGGCGCTCGCGCATCGCTGGGTCATCGAGCAGCTTCAAAACACTGGAAGCGACCAGTTCCGCCACCGTGGGGCTTGTGCCTGCGGGCATGAAGATGCCTTGCCACAAGGTCATTTCATAGTCTTTCACGCCAGCTTCCTGCATCGTCGGCAATTCCGGCGTGCCGGGATAGCGCGCGATGCTGGTCACTGCCAGCGCATGCATCCGGCCGCCCTTGTACTGGGGCAGGCCGACCGGCATGCCGGCGAAGTAGAAATCGAGCTGGCCGCCGAGCAGGTCGGTGGCGGCCGCCGAGCCGCTCTTGTAGGGAATATGGGCTGCCTGCACGCCGGTCAAGGCCTTGAACAACTCGCCCGCCATATGGTCGGAGTTGCCGATACCTGACGACCCGAAATTGAGCTTGCCTGGTTTGTCCTTGGCCAGGGCGATCAGCTCGGCGACGCTCTTGACCGGCGAATTCGCATTGACCACCAGGATATGCGGCGTGGCAGCTACCGCCACGGTGGGGATCAAGTCCTTTTGCCCGTTGAAGGGCAGGCCGGGGTTGGAAGCGACGCTGATCGCCAGGCCGTTTTGTGCGAACAGAATGGTGTAGCCATCGGGCGGCGCTTTGGCGACCAGATCAGCGGCGATATTGCCCGCAGCACCCGGCCGGTTGTCGACGATCACCGGCTGCTTCCAGAGATCGGTCAGCCCTTGCGCGAAGATCCGCCCGACCGTATCGGTCGAACTTCCCGGGCCATAACCGATCACCATCTTCACGACCTTGTCGGGGAAGGCAGCTGCCGGCGCGGCGACAAAGACTGCAGCGATTGCGAGCAGAACATGTTTTGCGAAGTTCATTTTCTTGTCTCCTTGAATGCAGGACTCAGGACGAGATTGTCCGGGGAACGCTGCGCAATTCCATATTGAAGGCGAAGCGGTTTTCGATATGCCGGGTGACGCTGACTTCGAACGGTTCACCATTGCTGTCAAAGTAGCGCCGCACGATCACCAGGCTGGGAGTTCCGGCAGCGACATCCAGATGCAAGGCATGTTCGCTCGACAAGGTCGAGGCGGTGACTTCGACTTCGGCCCGCTCGATGCCGACGCCGAAGTGACGCTCGATCTGTTCGAACACCATTTCGCGTTCGGGATTCTTCAGCTTGATGACGCGCGCAAACTTGCTCAGGATGTAGATGTCGGTCCAGGCCAAGGCGAGCTTCGATTGCTCGTCACGGCGCACTGCGCCGATCTGGTACCAAGAACTGCCCAGCGGGGCTTTCAGCACCGGCTGCAAGGCCGCGTCGCACTCGACATAGCGCTCCAGCTTGTTGTCGCGGAAAGTATTGCTGGGGTAGCGCAGTACATCCCTGAGCGTGTTGAAGTCCTGGCTGTAGACACGTGGCTGCGTGCATGAAATGACTTTGGACGGCACGCCCTGGCGCAGTTCGATATAGCCGCGCTCCTGCAGGGTTTTCAGCGCCCGGCGCAGCGTGTGCCGGCTGACCTTGACCAACTCGCTCAAGGCCTGCTCGGACGGCAAGGTCGAGCCGACCGGCCATTCGCCTTCGCGGATGCGCCGGATCAGCAATTCAGCCAGGCGGCCGTGCAGCGTTCGAGGCTGCGCAGCTGCCGGCTCCGCTTCAGGAAAGGCCATACATTGTTTTGCCTGCCACCGGCATACGCGCCGTCAGGATGTCGCCCGACATCGATTCGGTGATGTAGATCGTCTTGTTGTCGGGACCGCCGAAACAGAGATTGGCCAGGTGATGGTGGTGCTTGTTCTCGGAATAGACCAGGTGCGTCGGCAGCATATTGCTGTCGAAGCGCCAGACGCCGACGCCGAGGTGGCAGACCAGCAGACCGTTTTCCGAGTCCATCTCGATGCCGTCAGGACCGGCGGCGCCGCCCGACAACTGGATTGCCACGCCAGTCTTCGAGACATTGCCATCGGCCATCAGCGGCAAGCGCCAGATCTGCTGCGAGCGGGTCACCGCGACGAAGCAATGCTTTTCCTGAGTGTTCAGCGTGATCCCGTTCGGGCTGGGCACGTTGATGGCGAGCTTGTCGAGGCGGCCTTCATGGCTCAGGCGGAACACCCGGCCGGTCGGGTCGGCGATGCCGGTCTGACCCTGGTCGGTGAAATACAGGTCGCCATTCGAGGCGAAATGCAGGTCGTTCAAGCCCTTGAAACCTTCGCTGTACATCGAACCCAGCACATTGCGAATCGCGCCGGTCTTGGTGTCGAGCTCCAGCAGACCTTGCTTGTAGCAGGTGATGAAGGCGCGCCCATCCTTGTGGAACTTCAGGCCGTTGGGCCAGCCGTCGTACTGCGTGATCAATTCCCACTCGCCGGCCTTGGAGATCCGGAAGATGCGGCCGAACGGAATGTCGACGAACCACAAATTACCTTCGCGATCGAAAGACGGGCCTTCCAGAAAGCACTCGACCTCAGCGCCCTGGCGATTCGGGTCTGACCAACCTGAGCGGCTCTTCTTGCGGAACTTGTCGGGCAAGGTCATGAAAACTTCTGCCTTGATCAGCTCTAGTTTCTGGAATGGATTGAACACAAAGACTCCTGTCGGGTTGAAACAGCAAGGGTTATATTTACTTGTACGCACAAGCTTGAGTTGCAATGCCAGCAGTAATCAGCTGGTATTTCAATGAAATAAGTGTAGAATTTTTCTACGGGCATTGCAAGACCTGGCGATCTTGATTTGTCTTGTACGCACAAGTAACCGAATTCGAGGGGGACTCTCAGCATGGACAGAATTGTCGTGATCGGCACCGGAACGATGGCCGACGGCATCGGCGCGGGCTTTATCGACGCCGGCGCAGCGGTGGTTTTTCTCGGCCGCAGCGCCGAGAAGGCAGGCCTGGCGCTGGCCCGCGCGGTACAGATTGCGCAGAGCATGAACCCGACTGCAGCGTCATCAGCGGCCCGGCATGAAGCCGGCAGCATCGAGGGCTGGAACGACTGGGCCGGCGTGACCTGGGTGATCGAGACGGTGGCCGAAGACTTCGAGCTCAAGCGCGAGTTGTTCGCCGCACTCGATGCGCGAGTCCCGGCCGGCATTCCAATCGGCAGCAACAGCTCGGGCTTTCCGATCTCGCGCATCGCGCAGGGACTTGCCTCAAGGCAGCGCATGTTCAACGCGCATTACTTCATGCCTGCGCATCTGGTGCCGCTTGTCGAAGTCGTGCTGGGCGAAGACTCTGATCCTTTGCTGGGCGAAGCCGTTTGCGAGCTGTATCGCCGCTCCGGCAAGCGGCCGGTACTGGTCCGCAAGGACATCCCGGGCTTCCTGGCGAACCGGATCCAGCATGCCTTGATGCGCGAAGCCTTGTCGCTGATCGACAGCGGCATCGCCTCGGCTGCCGACGTTGACACCGCCGTGCGCTACAGCTTCGGCTTTCGCTATGCCGCGGCCGGCCCGGTGCTGCAAAAGGAAATCTCGGGCTGGGACAGCATGGCGCGGGCCGCGGTTGAAATCTATCCTTCACTCTCGAACAGCGCGACGCTTGCCGACTGCGTTGCCGAGCGCATCGCCGCTGGCAAGACCGGCATGAAGGCCGGCGCCGGATTCATGGAATGGCCCGCCGACAAGGCCGCCGCCGAACGCGCCGCCTACGAAAAACGCCTGAAAGCGTCTTTCGATGTGCTCAATATGCAGTCCTGACCCGGCCGATCAATGTCAGACGCTGAATTCCTTGACCGGCAGCGCAGCGCTGGCGAATTCGCGCAGGCGCTCCGCTTCGGGCGCAAAACCGAGCCCGGGCAGAGAAAGCTGGCTGGCGAAGACAGCCCCGTCGATCGGCGTCAGCGGCTGCGCGCAGACGTCGTTGGCAAGGTAGCGGTTCGACATGCTGAAACCCCAGGCGACTTCGCGCAAGGCAAAACCGGCATGGGCCGTGGCTGCGGCCGAAATCGTTGTCTCCGCCACTTTGCAGGCCAGGTTGACCTTCATGCCGCGTGCCAGGCAAAGACGCCCGGCCTGCACCAGCGCCTGGGTGCCGCCAAGCTTGATCAATTTCAGGCTGGCACCCTGCGCCGCTCCGGCAGCGCCATGTTCGACGATGTCATGGAGGGCATGAATCGACTCATCGGCACAGAGGTCCAGGCCGCTGACTCGATGCAGAGCAACCATTTCGGCCATCATCCCGACCCGATAAGGCTGTTCCAGAAAGGCCAGGCCGCTGCTCGCGCCGGCCTGCGCAAGCGCGCTCGCCGCCAGCACCGACAAGGCCTGGTTGGCATCGGCGGAAACCACATCGCCCTCGAGCAAGGCGCAAAGCCGTTGAATTCGCTGCAGGTCGCTGGCGCTATCGCCTGCGCCGACCTTGATCTTCCACTGCCGGTAGCCCTGGCGCCTGAGCGCCATTGCCTCTTCGATTTCAGCCTCGACCTCGCCCGATGCCAGCATATGCAGCATGTCGATGCGCCGGGTCGCGGACGCCATCTCTGCGCCCGCCAGCATCTGGTACAGCGGCAGGCCAGCACGTTGGGCCAGCAGATCCATCAGGGCGGTTTCGACGCAGGACTTGGCCGAAGGGTTGCCGTACAGACAGGCCTCCTGCAGCGGGCTGATCGCCGCCGCTTCCGCGACGGACTGGCCGAGAAGCTTGGTGACCAGGTATTCGGTGCTGGCTGCGATGCTGGCCAATGTCTCGCCGGTCATGAGCGGCGCGGCACTCGCTTCGCCCCAGCCTTCGCGGCCGGCTTCGTCGGTCAGGCGCAGCAGCAGCGTATGCGCATGGGTCAGCGTCTCGCCCGCCATCTTGATCGGCCGGCTCATCGGCACTTCCAGCGGATAGAGCCTGGCGGATGTAATTCGCATCGATTGATTCCTTTTGATTGTTGAACTGGAGAAACAAAATGATATTTCCCAAAATTGTCAGTACTGTAGGCGCTTCGCTGTTGCTGTGCGCCTTGTCTGCCCAGGCCGCCTACCCCGAAAAGTTCATCAAGTTGGTCGTGCCATTTGCGGCCGGAGGGCCTTCAGATGTGCTGGCCCGGGTGATTGGCCAGAAAGTCGGCGCTTCGCTGAAACAGACCGTAGTGGTCGAGAACAAGCCGGGAGCGGGCACCAATCTGGCCGCTGACATGGTCGCCAAATCGGCACCCGATGGCTACACGCTGTTCCTGATGATGGTCGGCACGCAAGCAATCAACGAGTCGATGTACCCCAAGCTCAGCTACAACACGGTGAATGATTTCGCGCCGATCTCGCTGGTCGCTTCCTCATCGCTGATGCTGGTCGCGCACCCTTCCTTGCCGGCCAAGAGCGTCGCCGAGTTGGTCGCTCTGGCCAAGGCCAGCCCGGGCAAATACAACTTCGGCTCCTCGGGCGCCGGTACACCACTGCACCTGGGTGGCGAACTGCTCAACAACCGTGCCGGCATCAAGATCGTGCATGTGCCATACAAGGGGGCTGCGCCTGCCCTCAATGATGTGCTGGGCGGACAGATCGAGCTGGCGATGGTGGGCACGCCCTCGGTGCTGCAGTACATCAAGGCCGGCAGGCTCAACGCGATCGGTCTGACCAGTCCCAAGCGTTCAGGGCTGACGCCCGACATTGCCACCATCGCTGAAACGCTGCCCGGCTATGAGGTCGAGTTGGTCTATGCAATCGTCGCGCCTGCGGGCACGCCCAAGGCGATCGTGACCCAGCTGAATCTGGAAATCCAAAAGGCGATGCAGGAGCCGGATCTGCGCGAACGCCTGCTGGCGCAGGGCTTTGAAGTGCGCACCAGCAGCCCCGAACAGCTCGGCAGCTACATCAAGAGCGAGATCGCCAAATGGTCGGTGATCGTCAAGGAATCGGGCGTCAAGCCAGAGTAGTCGATCTGCACAAGAATAATTTCCAATCAATATCGAATTGACATGACTGCTTCCATCAAACGCATG
>CANFIC010000005.1 GCA_947446685.1 Burkholderiales bacterium | reverse complement strand
GGTCTGAACCTCCGACCGCCACCATGAACTGGAGAAAGGCACCCAGGTCGTCGGTCAAGGCCGGATGCTTTACGGACTCAAAATCGCTCATCGATGAACTCCGATCGACTTTTCCAGAACTTGTCCGAATGACCGGGCTGCTGGAGCGCTTGATTTGCTTGGGTGGTGGTTTCGCTAGAGCCTTGTCGCTTGTCGAAGCAGAGGTGGCAAAACTCAAGCTGTCGTTGCTTGCTCATCGCTGCGGCAATGGGTTTGAAAATCCGCCTGCCCAAGGCTGCCGGTCAGCCTGTTTGAACTCTATGCGAATCAATCAGGCTTGACAAGTTTGCTCGAGGGGGTTCTACAGCCCGGCCTCACATCCTGCCGGGAGGACCTTGCCGAACTGCTGAGATGATCGTCAGCAATCGATCGCGCTGGCTGCTGTTCGGCTTTTGCGTCAGGGCGATCGCCAGCCATGCGGATGGATTTGCTGGTTCGGCAGCTGATCGCCCTTCGAGGGTCGCCTTCATCTGCTGCAACTTCAGCTCGCGTCTGGCCGCCTGTTGTTCCGGGGCGCAATCGCAGTCCAGCGCAATCTCGAGTTGCAAAAGCAGCAAGTCCAGCGCCAGTTCAGTCAACCTTGACGACTGTTGTTGCCAGCGCTGTGAGGTTGCTCGCTCCCAGGCCAATGGCAGACCCGGCAAGGCCGCCCAGCGCTGCTCAATATCGGTGCCATCGGCAGCGTCGGATTCCCGTTCTTCACATAGGCGGATCCTGGCCAACAGGCTGTCGCAATGGGCTTGCCAGGGCTTCTTTGCGTTCTCCGCCAATTGCTTGATGGCTGCTGCTCGCGCTTGATTGAACTGGGTTTCGACGCCGTCAGCGGCGTTGCGCGGCAATGGTGCACATTGGCGCCAGGAGCGGTCAATTTGCTGCAAAGCCTGCTCTGCGCCTTCAACGATGTTCCCTTGCGCCAGTTCGAACAATTGCGCCAGCAATGCTTGGCGTTGTTGCAGATTGCTTGAGAGCTCAGCTTCGCGCGCATTGAAAGCAGCTTCGCGCTGAGCGAATACCGCATCGGTCGCTTGTTTGAATCGGGTCCACAAAGCGTTTTCTACTGCCCGGGCGAGTGGCAAGGCGCGCGCCTGCTCCTGCCATTCGGCCTGCAACTCTTTGGTGCGCAAGGCAGCATCGCGCATCTGCGTGCCTTGCTTGGGATCGGCGAGCAGACCCTCGGCACGCAGGATCAATTGCAGCCGAAGATCCTCGGCGCTACGACGGGCAGCCTGCAGCGGCGTCTCAAGGCGCTCAAGGCTAGCCACCAGCCTTGTCTGCAAGGCTTGACGCGCTGCGAGCGGGATGCTGTGTTCAAGCGGGCCGAGCTGGCGCCAAGCCAACTGGAAATCTGCCAGCGTACGAATGACCGTTTTCCAATCAACCATCATGCCTGGTTCAACCGGAAGCTGCGCGGGGACGGCGTCAAGCTGATCCAGCAGCCTCGTGCGCGCCAGAAGATTCTCTTCCCGGCGTGCCTGAGCCGCCGCTTGTTGCTCGGCAATCGGCTCATACGCAATTTGCAAGGCGCGGTTGAAACTTTGCCATTGCTCCGAGTTGGCCAGCAGCGCGGATTCTTTCCAGCGACGGCGTAATTGATTGATTGCCTCCCGATGGGCCTGCAGATTCAATCGGACTGCATTCGGGGTTGCTACATCTACCGTTGTCAATATCGCCTCTGACGGCTCGGACGCGTCAGGCAAGTCAGTCACCGCTGGCGGATGAGCAGCGCTTGGCGGAATTGCTGCCAGGGTCAACCTTGCCATGGCCTGGGCTTCGTTGATCAAGGCATCGATGGCGCGCTCGCTGCCCCATTGCTGCCAGCTTTTGAGCCGTTGATGCTCAGCTTGCATGCTCAGGTAACGGGCTCGCAGCGGCTCCCCGGCCTCGTTGATCGACTTCAGCAGGCTCTCGATACCTTGCAGCTGCTGCTGCAACTCCGCCAAATGGCCGGCAGCTATCGCCGCTTCAGCCTCTTGCATCAGCAAGTCCAGGCTGCGCAATTGCTCGGGCCGTTTGCTCTCTGGCTGTCGGGCAACGGGTAGTTCGGCCTGTGCCGGTTCGCGCTCGGATTGCCATTGTTGGAAACGTTGTTCCAGCAGACGGCTCAAGGCCGGGTGGGGAATCGATGGCAACGAATCCCAACTGGGCAAGTCGGTTGCGGACAAATCAGTGGCCTTGAACCAGGTCAGCCTTGCTTCGAACAAATCGCTGCATTGAAGCGCGGCCTCGAGTGCCCTGCAATCCTGTTCAGCAGCTTGGGGCTCGGGGCAGTTTCCCACCAGAGCGAGCAATGCTTGCTTGCTTTCAGCGATTCCAGCAACTTCGCTTTGGCTGACTGCTTCAGCGCAGCTGTCCTGCCATTGTTTCAAGGCGCGGGTGCTGTCAAGGCGCCAGCGCTGCATGCGCTGCTGAGTCTCGCTGCGTTCGCGCATCGAGGCATTCAATTGATCACTCAAGGCCTTGAACCGGACTTGCTGCGCTGGATCGAGCGCCAATGGGTCGAGTGCCTGCCAGTCGCGATCCAGCGCAAGCAACTGGTTCACCGGAATCGTCGTTTCTTCGCTGCCCATTTTCAAAGCTGCTTCAATCAGCAATTGCGCTTTGGCCCGGGTCAGGCGTTGGGCGACCAATTGATCCAGGCGCAGCTTGGCCGCGCGATGGACGCGTCGGTCATGGTTGCGCATTGCTCGTTCCGCCTGCTTCAGCGCGGTTTCTGTGCTCAGACCTTGAATCGCGGCAATCTTGATGTCAAACAATGGCGCGTCCTGGGCCACCAGCCACAGCGCTGCATCGTCGCCATGGGCTGCGGCAAGCAAGGGCCCCCAGATGCCTCGGGCATCTTCGGCCTGCTTTGCCTTGGCCGCAGATTTCTGAACCGTTGCAAGCTGGTTCTGCGCTGCTGAAACCTGCACAGGTGCAGGATTTGACGCAACATTGCGCCCGATTTTTTTCAAGAACCAACTCAGCATGGTGGGGCGGTCAAACCGCAGTTCAGGTGGATCGGTCGATCGAGGCTGTGTGGGTGGCAAGCTCAGCTGGCGTCGTCATCCGCAGTCTTGCGGACTCGAACGGCGGCGCGCTTCTCAGGCAATTCCGCTGCTGCAGCGATGGCGGATTCGACCGTCTGCTCCGGCTTTGCAGGCTCGGCCAGCGCTGCTTCATCGGCCTTGATCACTCGGGTGTACGGGGCCAGGATTTGAACCAGCTGGCCGTAGATTTTCGGATTGCCTGCCATCACTTCGCGTTGATGCAGATAGTCGGACTCGCCGGTGAAATTGCCAACCAGTCCGCCCGCCTCGGTAACGATCAATGATCCGGCGGCCACATCCCATGGGCTCAGGCCAGTTTCGAAAAATGCGTCGTAATAGCCAGCGGCGACATAGCAGAGGTCGAGTGCGGCTGAGCCAGGACGGCGCAAGCCGGCACATTGCGTCATCACTTCCTCGAACATCTTCATGTAACGCTTGAAGTTGTCACCACGCCGGAAAGGGAATCCAGTGCCGATCAGGGCATCGCTCATGCGGGTGCGCTTGGAGACGCGCAGGCGCCGGTCGTTCATGAACGCCCCGCGCCCCTTGGTCGCATAAAAGAGGTCATTGCGTGTCGGGTCATAGACCACCGACTGTTGCACCATGCCGCGGTGGGTCAAGGCGATGGATACGCAGTACATTGGCAAGCCATGGATGAAATTGGTCGTGCCGTCCAGCGGATCGATGATCCAGATGAATTCAGAATCCTTGGCGCCGCGCGCTCGACCCGATTCTTCGGCCAGGATGCCATGGTCAGGATAGGCTTGCAGCAGCGTGTCGATGATCACGTTTTCAGCGGCATGGTCCACCTCGGTCACGAAATCATTGGGCGCCTTGGTATTGATCTTGAGGAGATCGAGGTCCATCGAAGCGCGGTTGATGATCGAGCCTGCCGCGCGGGCCGCCTTGATCGCGACATTGAGCATTGGGTGAAGGGAAGCTTGCTGCGTCATGCGGGGAACCTGCGACTGGAGGGAGGGCTGATCAGATGCTGATCGGGTGGACTGGCGGGTAAAAAGAGCGTTTGGCAGCGGTCGCCGCACTGATGGCGATCCTGCGGATAATCGAACATTTTAACCTTGCGCAAAGGCTGGGGTTCACCCGGCAATGATATGACCCGATTTGTCTTGATCCAGACCAGCCATCCTGGCAATGTGGGAGCTGCTGCGCGCGCAATGAAGGTCATGGGATTCTCCGAGTTGGTGCTGGTAGCACCGCGTTTTCCAGATGTGCTGTTTCAGGAGGAGGCCCTGGCCATGGCCAGCGGCGCGACCGACATCCTGGCGCAAGCACGCATCGTCGACCACCTTGAGGAGGCGCTCGACGGCATCACGTTCGCTTGCGCAACGGCGATGACGCCGCGGGATTTCGGTCCACCTTTGCGCGAGCCGCGGTCGCTGTTCAGCGAACTGGCCTCGGGCGGTCATCAAGTGGCCCTGGTATTCGGCTCCGAACGCTACGGTATGCGCAACGAAGATGTCTATCGTTGTCATGCCGTGCTGTCGATTCCGACTCATCCTGACTATGGATCGCTGAATCTGGCGCAGGCGGTGCAACTGCTGGCCTATGACTGGCGCCAGGCCTTGGGCGGCTTTGCTGTGCAAGCCAGAACGCCCGACCCTAACCTGGCCGATGCCTTGGCGATCCAGGGATTGTTGACGCATTTGCAGGGTTCCCTGGAGGCGATCGGCTACCTCGACCCTGCGGCGCCGAAAAAATTGATGCCGCGCTTGAATCAATTGTTCAACCGGGCGCAACTGACCAGCGAGGAGGTCCATATCCTGCGCGGCATTGCGCGTGCGATGGTGACGCCGCCCCGCTAAACTCAGGGCTGAAAGCCCTCAAATCAAGGTGTGACAGCGGTCTTCACCTCATCGTCGAGTCGATTTACGCAAGTCCTCAACAAGCAGAAAAATACATGTTCCAGCGTCTCCGCGAAGACATCGCTTGCATCCTCGAGCGCGACCCGGCAGCTCGCACCGGTTGGGAGGTCCTGACCTGCTATCCCGGCCTGCATGCCTTGCTGCTGCATCGTCGTGCCCATTGGTGCTGGCAGCATCGGTTGAAATGGCTGGGGCGATTCATCTCCCATCTTTCCCGTTGGTTGACCGGGATCGAGATTCATCCGGGCGCGACGATTTCGCGCAAGGTATTCATCGACCACGGCATGGGTATCGTCATCGGTGAGATGGCAGAAATCGGTGAGGGTTGCACGATTTACCAGGGCGTGACGCTGGGCGGCACCGCGCTGGTGAAAGGTGCCAAGCGTCATCCAACGCTGGAGGCTGGCGTCATCGTCGGCGCCAATGCCTGTGTGCTTGGTGGCTTTACTGTTGGCGCTGGTGCCCGCATCGGTTCGGGCGCGGTGGTGACCCGACCGGTGCCGGCAGGCGCTACCGCCGTCGGGAATCCGGCGCGCATCATCGAGGCCAAGGTCGAGGCGCAGCGCGAACTGATTGCTGCGCAATTGGGGTTTTCGGCCTACGGGGTGACACAGGGCGATGACCCGGTGGCGCAAGCGATGCGCGGCCTGATCGACAACGCCGCGGGCCATGAGCACCAGATCGCGTTGCTTTGGCAGGCGGTATCCAAGTTGTCGAGCGCCTCGAGCGCATCGCTCCAGGACTGTGTTCCGCAGGATGCCCAGCAGGCCGAGGTTTTCGATGCGGCTTCGCTGAGCCGTCTGGTCAAATAGCCTTGCCCGGCGTCCGCTCAGGTCGTTGTGCCGATTTAGGCCTGAAGGCTTTCACGACAGTTTCGCGCGTTTCCAGATAAGGTCCGCCCAGCAGGTCGATGCAATAAGGCACGGCAGCGAAAATGCCCGGCATCAGGCTTACGCCGGACGGGTCTTTCAGGCCTTCGAGGGTCTGGGCAATCGCTTTCGGTTGTCCAGGCAGGTTGATGATCAGGGCGGCCCCGCGGATCACCGCCAGCTGCCGCGACAGGATTGCGGTGGGCACGAATTGCAAGGAAATCTGCCGCATTTGCTCGCCAAAGCCGGGCATCTCCTTGTCTGCGACATCGCGGGTCGCTTCAGGCGTGACATCACGTAGCGCTGGTCCGGTGCCGCCGGTGGTCAGAACCAGGTCGCAGCCTGAATCGTCGACCAGTTCGCGCAGCGTCTGCGCGATCAGCGCACGCTCATCCGGAATCAGCCGGGGCTCGAATGCAATCGGGTTCAACAATGCCTGTTTCAGCCAATCCTGCAAGGCCGGCAAGCCCAGGTCCTGATAAACGCCGCTGGAGGCGCGGTCGCTGATCGAAATGATGCCGATCCTGACCGGATCGAATGGCTCTTGCTGATCATTCATCGACAGGCGCCTCCTGTCCGACTGGATGGATGCGCAACTGCTCGGTCTTGATAAATTGGAACAGGTCGCGGTAAGCGCGGCCGGAGCGGTTCTCGGGCGCCACTGCCGCATCCTTGCGCGCGGCGCGCACCAGGCTGCGCAATTGCTGCACGTCGATGCCTTCATGCTGTTCGATGAACTCCTGCATTGCCGAATCATCGGCGAGCAATTGTTCACGCCATCGTTCACTTTGATGCAAGGCCAGACTGTCCTTGGCATGGCCGAGTTTGAATGAAGCCACTGCCTGGCGCAGCGGTTCGGCGTCGATGCGGCGCATCAGCTTGCCGATGTACTGCAACTGCCGCCTTCGACCCTCGTGGGCGGTGATCTTCTTGGCTGCGCGCACAGCATCGAGCAGGATTTCCGGCAATCCCAGCGGTTCCAGGCGATTAGCGGGCATGGTCAGCAGGTCTTCGCCGAGCGACTGCAGATCATGGCTTTCTTGTTTTTTCTGGGTTTTACTGGGACGCTCGAATTCATCGTCAGCGGCGTACATATCTTCTTGTGTTCTCATGGAGGCTCTTCGGCTGGCGGATCGGACGGTTTGCTGAATGTTTGCGCGTTGATCAAGTTGAGAATGCGCGATCAAGCATATCGGCACTTGCTGCCGTGCAGCGACTCGTATGATTGTCCCTCAGATCTGAGCGCGGCCGGGCTTCCAGCTTTGCCAGGGCTTGGGCAGAACCGCTCCAGCCGGTCGCATCGGCACCTCGTCGATGCCGACAAGCCGAACTGACAAAATCTTGCACAAGTCCAATTCACTTTAATGTTCACCTATTCATGACCAAGTCAGCACCAATCAGCAACGCGCCAACCGTCAATCCTTCAGGCAGCGGCTTTGCCTACCGCCAGGAACAGTTTCAGCAACTGGTCGAACTGGTGCTGGCCGAGGCCAAGCGACTGGGAGCCAGTGATGCAGGCGTCGAAGTCTCGGAGGGCTGCGGCCTGTCGGTGTCGACGCGTATGGGTGAGCTTGAGAACGTCGAGCGAAATCGTGACAAGTCGATCGGCGTCTCAGTCTATGTCGGCCAGCGACGCGGCAATGCCAGCAGTTCGGATTTCTCCACCAAGGCCTTGCAGGACACGGTGCGCGCTGCTTTCGACATTGCCCGCTTTACCGCCGAGGATTCATTCGCCGGTCTGCCGGACGAAGCGGACCTCTCGCTTGACCCTGACAGCCGTCCCGAGCTCGATCTGTTCTTCCCCTGGGCCATTGATGCACATGGCGCTGCCGCGATGGCGCTGCGCTGCGAAGACGCAGCCTTTGCCACCGACCGGCGCATCGCCAACAGCGAAGGCGCTGCGGTCTCGGCCCAGCAGTCGCATTTCTACATGGGTAACAGCCGCGGTTTTCGCGGCGGTTATGCCAGCTCCAGGCATTCAATTTCGGTCGCACCAATCGCCGGCCGCGGCGCGCAAATGCAGCGCGACTCCTGGTACAGCTCGATGCGCGACGCGCACGATCTGGCCTCACCCGAAGCCGTCGGCCGTTATGCCGCCGAGCGCGCTCTGGCCCGTTTGAAGTCGCGTAAAGTCGACACTGCCGAAGTGCCGGTGTTGTTCGAGAGCACGGTGGCTGTCGGACTGCTCGGGGCCCTCGTCCAGGCCACCAGTGGCGGCGCGCTCTATCGCCGCACCACCTTCATGCTCGACAGTCTTGGCCAATCTGTGCTGGCCTCACATATTGACATCGACGAAGATCCGCATGTCTCGAAGGGCAAGGGCAGCTCACCATTTGACGATGAAGGCGTCATTACGAAAGCCCGCAAGGTCGTCGATGCCGGCGTTCTGCAGGGATATTTTCTCTCGACCTACTCGGCACGCAAGCTCGGCATGCGCACCACCGGCCATGCCGGCGGATCGCACAATCTGCAGATGACCAGTCGGCTGACAGCGCCCGGCGATGATTTGAAAACCATGCTGCGGCGCCTTGGACGCGGGCTGTTCGTGACCGAGTTGATGGGGCAGGGCGTCAACTATGTGACCGGCGACTACTCGCGCGGCGCCAGCGGTTTCTGGGTAGAGGATGGAGAAATCGCCTTCCCGGTCCATGAAGTGACGATTGCAGGCAACCTGGGCGAGATGTTCAAGAACATCATTGGTATCGGCAATGACCGCTACACCTTCGGCGCCAAGACGGTCGGCTCGGTGCTGTTGTCGCGGATGAAATTGGCCGGGAGTTGATGCCCATCGGCCATCCGTCGCGCGGGTTTGCCCCAAGTACCAAGGCTTTGCACGTCCATAGAATGAGTGGCCGCAGGATTTGAGCTGCGCATTCAATCCAGGAGACCCTATGCAACGTCGTTCATTCGTAAATCATGCCGGGATAGCCGGTGTGCTGGCCGCGGGCATGGCACCCGCAATCGTGCATGCTCAGGCCACGCTTCGCTGGCGTATTGCTTCGAGCTTTCCTAAGTCTCTTGACACCTTGTTCGGCGTTGCTGACGTCTTCGCCAAGAAGGTCAGTGATATGACCGGTGGCAAGTTCGTCATCACCACCCATGCTGCCGGAGAGTTGATGCCGGCCTTCGGCGTTCTGGATGGTGTATCGAACGGAACCGTCGAAATGGCGGGAACTGCTCCTTATTATTTCTTCGGCAAGGATCCGACCTATGCGCTCGACTGCGCGATCCCCTTCGGATTGAACAGCCGTCAGATGACGGCCTGGTTGTACGAGGGCAACGGCTTGAAGCTGATGCGCGAGTTCTATGCCAAGGTTGGCATTGTCAACTTTCCGATGGGCAACACCGGTGCGCAGATGGGCGGTTGGTTCCGCAAGGAAATCAACTCTGTCGCAGATCTGAAGGGCTTGAAGTTCCGGATCGGCGGCTTCGGCGGCAAGGTGCTGGAGTCGCTCGGGGTCGTGGCGCAGAACATTCCAGGTGGCGAGATTTACCAGGCGCTTGAAAAGGGCACAATCGACGCAGCGGAGTGGGTCGGCCCTTATGACGACCTGAAGCTTGGCTTGAATAAGGTGGCGCCGCATTACTACTATCCCGGTTTCTGGGAGGTCGGCCCGAATCTGTCTCTCTATGTGAACCAGAAAGCCTATGAGGGACTGTCAGGCGAGTACAAGGCCATCATCGAGGCGGCAGCAGCCTATGCGCATACCGACATGCAGGCCAGGTACGACTACAGGAATCCAGCGGCGCTCAGGACCCTGGTGAGCCAGGGCGCCAAGCTGCATGCCTTCCCCAAGGATGTCATGTCGGCAGCGTTCAAATCCGCCGAGCAGGTCTATAGCGACCTGAGCAACTCCAATCCAGCCTGGAAGAAGATTTACGCTGACTATTCAAACTACCGTCGCGAAGCCAATCTGTGGTTCCGCTTTGCCGAAGCAGGAGTTGACGACTTCATGCAGTCGCAAAAGCTCTGATACCCCGACGAGCTCAGTCATAAAAAACCCCGCGACAGCGGGGTTTTTTACGTTGGATGCAGTGCAACGTCAGGGCTTCTTGACCTGGTCGTTCTTCATGGCCTCCATCAGACCCTTCATCGGGTCTTCCTTTTCTTCCTGAATCGGGGTGGCCCCCGAAGCGCCTGGCGCAGCGGCATCGACCTGCTCGGCTTTTGGCAGTTTCGGGGCCGCCTGCATTTCCTGGAAAACCTTTTCAGCGTCTATGGTGGTCTCTTTGCTCAGACCGCTGGATACCAGCGCGGGGAAGGCGATGATCAGGCCGACCATCACGACCTGGATCACGACGAAGGGTACCGCGCCCCAGTAGATCTGCTCGATGGTGATCTTCTTGATCGGCATCTTGGTCACTTTGTCGGTGTAATCCTCGGCAGGTGCGACGCTGCGTAAATAGAACAGCGCGAAACCGAAAGGCGGATGCATGAACGAAGTCTGCATATTGACTGCAAGCAGTACGCCGAACCAGACCAGATCGATGCCGAGCTTCTCTGCCACCGGCCCGATCAAGGGGATGATGATGAAAGCGAGCTCGAAAAAGTCCAGGAAAAAGGCCAGGACGAAGACCAGGATATTCACGACGATCAGGAATCCCAATTGCCCGCCAGGCAGTCCAGACAGCAGATGCTCAACCCATTTTGGTCCGTCGACACCCTGGAATGCCAGACTGAAAACGGTGGCGCCGATCAGGATGAAGAGCACGAAGCAGGATAGCTTCATGGTCGAATCCATCGCTTGGCGAATCAGCTTCAGGTCGATGCGGCCGCGCATCAAGGCCATCACCAAAGCGCCTGTAGACCCCATCGCCCCACCTTCAGTGGGAGTTGCAATTCCCAGGAAAATGGTGCCGAGCACGAGGAAAATCAACGCCAGGGGCGGGATCAGTACAAAGGTGACCCGCTCGGCCATGCGCGAGAGCATTCCGAGGCCGGTCAGCTTGTTCAGCAACGAGGTAATGAAGGCAAAACCGACGCCAACGCACATCGAGGTCACGATCATCTCGTCGAGCGGTGTCCCATCAGGCCTGGACTTGGCAAAGCTGAGGGCAGCAGCCACCGAGACGACCACCAGGACGCACAGCGAGCGCAGGCCCGATGAGCCATTGTCTTCCCGGATCGTTCTTGCCTCAGCCGGCAAGGCCGGCACCCATTGCGGCCGCACGAAGCTGATCAGAAGGATATAGCCGATATATAGGGCAGTCAGAACGAAGCCGGGGATGAACGCGCCTTTGTACAGGTCGCCGACGCTCTTGCCCAGTTGGTCTGCCAGCACGATCAGCACCAGCGAGGGCGGAATGATCTGCGCCAAAGTGCCCGAGGCGGCGATCACACCACCTGCGACGCGCCGGTCGTAGCCATAGCGCAGCATGATCGGCAAAGAGATCAAGCCCATGGAGATCACCGAGGCAGCGACCACGCCGGTGGTGGCAGCAAGCATCGCGCCGACCAGAATCACTGCGTAAGCCAGGCCGCCGCGGATCGGTCCGAAAAGCTGTCCGATCGTATCCAGCAGGTCTTCGGCCATGCCCGATCGTTCCAGGATCAAGCCCATGAAGGTGAAGAACGGGATCGCCAGCAGCGTGTCGTTCTGCATGATGCCGAACATTCGCAGCGGCAGGCTTTGCAGAAAAGCCGGCTGGATCATTCCGAGCTCGACGCCAACAAAGCCGAAGAACAGGCCGCAAGCTGCAAGTGAAAAAGCGACCGCGTAACCGAACATCAGGAAGAGGATCAGCGACGCGAACATGATCGGTGCCATATTGGCGATCAGGAACTCATTCATTTCTTCACTCCCAACAATGCAGCGTCACGGGCAGCGACTTCCTTTTCCAGCAAGAACGCCGCGAGCTCCTCCTCGGGAGTCTTGGCACCGGATTTCTTGCTTGGGTCAGGGATGAGCCCTTGAAGAAAAGCAAAACGTTTGATCAGTTCCGACAAGGCTTGCACCCCAAGCAGGAGCATTCCTGCCGGCAGCAAGGCAAACACCGGCCAGCGAATCAGCCCACCGGTGTTGGACGACATTTCATGGGTGACAAAGGCATTGATCACCAAAGGCATGGCCAATTTGATGATGAAGCAAACGAAGGGCAACAGGAAAACGCAGATGCCGACAATGTCAATCCAGATCTGGGTGCGCTTGGAGAAGCGCCCCGAGATCACGTCGATCTTGACATGCTCCTGACGCAGCAATGTGTAGCCCGCTGCCAACAAAAAGACAGCAGCAAAAAGGTACCACTGGATTTCGAGATAGGCGTTCGAACTCAGGTTGAAGGCCTTGCGAGATATGGCGTTGCCGGTGCTGATCAATACCGCAGCCAGCACCAACCAGGCAACCCAGCGGCCTATGGCGTTTGTCATTCGGTCGATCAGCGCCGAAATTTTTAGCAATTCGTTCACGGTAGTCTCCTCGGTACTTTCTGAAAATCCAGGCCGCGGTCGATGTGCCGCAGTTCTTGTAAAACAGAAATCAGAGCTGGCAGGCGGCCGAATACAGCTTGGTCGAACGCGCGCCAGAACGACAAAAAGCCAGGATCGGTTTGGGCAAGTCGTCAAGCAACAAGCCGAACGAGGCGATTTCTTCCGGCGATTGATAGGCACCGCTCACCGGCAGATGCCGGTACTCTAACCCGGCTGCAATCGCAGCCGCTTCGATCTCCGCGCTGGCAGGTTGCTGCGGCCCACCTTCGAAATCGGGCCGGTTGTTGATGACGCTGCGAAAACCTGCTGCTGCGGCAGCGGCCATGGCTTCCGGCTCCAATTGTGGCGCCACAGAAAAATCCGGGCTGAGCATCTGGATCGGCAGGGGCATACTGGGCTTTCAGCGACTCAAGGCTTGTTTGACTGCGGCGGAGACCACGGCCATTTCAGCCTTGCCCGCCAGCTTGGCTTTGACTGCGGCCATGACGCGGCCCATGTCGGCAGCATTGCTGGCACCGAGTTCGGCCACGATGGCAGCCACGGCAGCCTGGGTTTCTTCAGCATTCAAACGCTGCGGCAGATAGGCCTCCAGAACCGGCAGTTCGGCTGACTCCTTGTCCGCCAGATCCATACGGCCGGCTGCAGTGAATTGGCTGATTGAGTCCTTGCGCTGCTTGATCAGGCGATCAACGATGGCGATCAAGGCGGCATCATCGACGACCACACGCTCGTCCACTTCCTTTTGCTTTACCGCCGCCAGCAACATGCGGATCGTCGTCAATTTATCGGCTTCGCGTGCGCGCATCGCGGCCTTCATGTCTTCGGTGATTCGGTCTTTCAAACTCATTGACAGTCTCCGTGAATGGCGGGGGAGGCAGACCTGTAATTTAGCAGCCCGGCAACGAAAAAACCCGCAACAGCGTCCTGTGCGGGTTTTTACTGATCGTTTGCTTTGTTCCAGTTGGCGGCATCTTCATTCCGCTTGAGAGAACTTTGCCCGAGGCTTCAAAGAATACGCGCCACTACAGCCATTTCCCTTGAACCCCAGAGCAGCAGGGAATCAGAACAGCTTTTTCGGCAGCTGCATGCTGCGAATGCGCTTGTAGTTGCGTTTGACGGCAGCTGCCTTCTTGCGCTTGCGCTCAGCCGTTGGCTTCTCATAGAACTCGCGGGCTCGCAAGTCGGTCAGCAAGCCAAGTTTCTCGATCGTGCGCTTGAAGCGGCGCAGTGCTACATCAAACGGTTCGTTCTCTTTGACGCGAATTGTGGTCATGAAAAAGTAATTCCTTCAATAAGCGCTCGGTGTTCGTTCATACAACTCGCCCAGAATATTGGTGAAAATTCTGAACTGATTGGCTGAAGCGGGTAATCCGGAGTCCGCTTCAAAAAATGTTGCGAATCGACGCGCAGGGGTTTGCCAGCAAAGAGGAAGAGTATAGCCGTTAAATCATGGTCCGGGCAAGCCGGCGTGCATCGATCTTGCACAAGCTGCAGCGCTGGCCCAGGCCCATTGAAAGTTGTAGCCACCGAGCCAACCGGTGACATCGACCACTTCGCCGATGAAATAAAGGCCTGGCATGCGCTTGCTTTCGAGCGTCTGTGAACTGAGTTCACGGGTATTGACGCCGCCGCGCATCACTTCGGCTTTGCGCCAGCCTTCGCTGCCGGTCGGTGTCAGCGGCCAGCATTTCAGGTCTGCAGCAAGCTTGAGCAAATCACGGTCCTTGCACTCAGACATAGGGCGACTGCCATCCAGACCCAACCGAGCCAGCCAGGCTTGTGCCAGGCGCTGCGGCAGCAACTCGCTCAATTCATTGCCGAGTTGTCGCCGTGAGGCCTGTTTGGCCGATTGAAGTCGCGCGTCGAGGTCGAGTTCGGGCGCCAGATCGATTTGCAGGGTCTGGCCCTCGTTCCAATAGCTCGAAATCTGCAGGATCGCCGGACCGCTCAGACCCCGGTGGGTGAGCAACAGGTCTTCGGCGAAAAGTCCGCGTGACTTGCCCTGCCCGCAACTCACCACGACGGGCAGGGACAGGCCTGACAGGGAAGAAAAAGCTGACCAGGCATCGGCATCAAAGGTCAGTGGCACCAAGGCTGGTCGCGGCGTGACGATTTCATGGCCGAAACTCTTGGCCAGTCGCAGTCCCCAATCGCTGGCGCCAATTTTCGGAATCGATAAGCCGCCGGTGGCGATCACCAACCGCTTGGTCCTGACTTGGCCATGGCTGCTGTCGAGTTCGAATCCACCGCTTTCCATGCTGCGAACTGCGGCAACGCTGCAGGGCTGCCAGCGCTGCACAGCGCCGGCTTTGCATTCGTCCAGCAACATCTGGATGATCTGCTCGCTGGAGCCATCGCAAAACAATTGTCCTTTGTGTTTTTCATGGAATGCGATGCCATGCTGACGGACCAGCGCGATGAAATCCTGACTGCTGTAGCGGGCCAGAGCCGAACGGCAAAAGGCCGGGTTATCGGAAAGAAAATTCGCCGGCGAGACATCACGGTTGGTGAAGTTACAGCGACCGCCCCCAGAAATGCGGATTTTTTCGGCCAGCTTTTCGGCATGGTCGATCAGCAGGACTTGCAGGCCTTGCTGTCCGGCAATGCCGGCACAAAACAGTCCGGCTGCACCGGCGCCGACGACGACCAGATCGAAATTTTGCATTGGCGAGGGGAAGGGCACGCCGTTGCGGCGCAAGCCTGCATTGTCCAGCAGCAGCCAAGCCTTGCCCGACTTCTTCGATAACATGCGGTGCTGCACCAACTTAGGGAAAATGGGCCGGCGTCACTGGCGGCCGGTTGATTCGGTAGGCCCATGCCGAATACAGTCGGTGCTTGGCCTGTTTCCATCTGCCAGGGCTTGGTCGTTGTGCCTGTTGTTGTCGAGGATCGATGAATAGTTCAGCTGATTCTGAAAATGAAGCAAAGCCTTTGCCGGGTAGTCTGGCAGGCTGGTTGCAGGGGCAAACGCAGTTGCTGCCTGGGATAGTGACTACCTTGTTGAGTCTGATCGGGCCGCTCAAGGCCATGATTTCGATCAAGTCCCGCGCCACCGGGCGCTACCTTTGCGCCAATGATGACTTCAATCGCCTGTTTGCTAGCGAGAATGGCAGCATCTTGGGCCACACCGACAGCGAGTTGCTGCGGTCCGAAGATGCTTCAAGTCTGCGTCGTGTCGAACAATTGGTAGGGTCGCAAGGCCAGCCGATTACTTGTGAACACAAGCTGGAAATTGCTGGACAGCGACGTATTTTTGAGGTGACCAGGACGCTTCTGGGCAGTGAATTCCTGCTCGCGACCTGGCATGAATGTACACAAGAGCGGCAGCACCGGCTTGATCTGGAGCGCGCCCTGCAACAGATCGAACAGCAACAAAGAGCCTTGGTTGCAATTCAGCGGGAGCAGTTGCAAGGCCGCAGCAAGAGTGAAGTGGCTGGGCATGAGTGGGCTGCACAACTGAATCAGCAGTTGCGCCGCGAAATCGATCTCTCGACACGTGAGCACCGCGAGTTCGCGCTGGCGATCATTGCACTCGACCCTTTGCCTGCGGAACTACAACTGGCTAAAGAATCCGCCCAGGAGCTTGCACTGGAGACCATGGGGCGCATCCTGCGCGACAACACCAGAGCAATGGATGCGGTCTGCCGCATCGGCGAGCGGAGTTTCGCAGTCCTCCTATCGGGTGTCGGTTTGGCTACCGCACACGCCCGCATGGAGCAGTTGAGGCGGCATGGCGCTGCGCAATTCATTCTTCTCGATGGTCACGATCTGGGCCTTTCGCTTTCGATTGGCGTTGGTAGCTTTCCTCATACTGCGGCCTCGCAGGATGACTTGCTGTCAGCCTGCGAGGCGGCGGCCCAGCAGGCGCAGAGCCGCGGCGGCAACCAGGTGGCGCTGGCGGCGATTCCGTTCTGCGCTTGAACCAGGCCCTCAGCGCTGGTGCAGAACGGTCGTTATATTGCTGAAATTGCCCGCCTGTGGGTTGATAGCCTGCCCGGTCGGGCAGCTCGTTACGGCAGGAATTACCAGAAAATTTTGATTTGCCAGCGATCCGGTGACCTGGGAGTAGCTGAGAGGATGCTCGGCATTGGCAATCTGCCCATCACCGTCCTGATCTGCGCTGTAGCGGCAGATCTTCCAGTCGCTGCCGCCCAGCGCAATCCCATTGACGGAAAGTTGCCCTGACCAGATCTGCGGCTCGCTACTGCTGGGGTAAACGCTGCAGTAATAGCTGACATAGCCCTGTGCAGTCTCGGCTGAGTCGTCAAAGCATTCGGCGCTCGGCAGGTTTTGAGGGCCACTACGAGTCAACAGCAGTGCCATTGCCAGCGGCAAAACTCGGGATCCGCTGCGCGATTTATCAGGTGCAATCTGGTCCGAAAAACGCACAAAGCCACTGAGCAGATAGGCTCGGGTATTGTTCCTGCAATCTGCAAGATCGGCAGCCGTCAGGGCCGCGGTGGTCATGTCCTTGCGCACTGTGCATGTTCCGGTGATGTTTCCCGTCAGGTTGTTGAATATCCAGACCACCATGGCCGTAGATGTTGGTTTGAAAACACTGCTCCTGTCACCCAGATCCTTGGCTTTCAAGGGAATTGCGGGATGGCGCCCGGCTGGTCCCTGCAAGGCTGTCGATGAAGGGGCGATGCCCAGCGAGCCGCTCAATCCGGGGTCGGCGCGGGCGATCAAGCTGTCGATGACCACGAATTGCTCGGCGCCGCTCCGATCATGCCAATGAACCTCGATCCGCACCGCTTTTTGCTGAGGTTCTGACCAGTCAGTCACCTGGCGAATCAAGCTGAATGTGGCGTTGCTGTCCGGGTCGCCGGCGTCCTGAACGATCGCTTGCGGATCATGGATCTCGGCATAAGACCAAGTTCCTGCAAGCGGATTTGCACCCAGGGCCAAAACGGAATAAGCGCGCAATTGCTCCATCTCCTGCTGCGCCAAATGCATGGCCTCGCCTCGTTGTTTCGCGATGTCGGCAATGCTGCGCAGCTTGGCTTCCACTTCGATCATGGCCAACATGCCGAATGAGACGATGAGCAAGGCGACGAGGGCTTCAATCAAGCCGGTGCCGGTCATGGCTGTGGCTGGCTTCAAAGAGCATGGCTGGGCCAACCCCATGTCAGTTCCACCAGCTTCCAGGCACCCTGACAAAACTGCCCGCCTGTTTGTTCAAAAGCTCGATGACCGGTTTGGCATATTGGATGTCGACTGTTCCGGCGAGGCGCAGATTGCCTTCGACCAGCAGGCCACCGTTCAACAGTGAGGTTTGCGCGTTGCGCCAGATAAGGTTGCCTCTGACGTAGAGCAGGCCTGTCATTTGCAAATCCCCGTCGATTGTCAAGTCACCATTGACGACGATCAGCATCGGGTGCGAGGCCTGACCCAGCAAACTGCTGGTCATTGTGATGGGCCTGTCAATCCAGGCCAACTCGACTCCCTTGGCATAGGCCGCAGACAGCTCGGGTCCGCAATCTGCCGGGCATTCGACAATCCGCATTGCTGGTTGATCCCGGTACCTTGCCGGCGCCATGCCGAAATACATGGCAAACATCTCGTCTGCTGATTTGGCAGCAAACTCGGTATTGCCGGTGATCAAGGCCAGTTCGACCGGCGTGCCAGGCAGGCTGTCCAATCTGGATTCAAGCAGCCCGCTGGCCATGCCGCCCGACAGCAAGAGCAAACCGCTGCCGTTGTGCAAGCCCAGGCCCTCAGGACCCAGAGCGACGGAACCTTTGACAACCAAAGGCATGGTCGGCGGCATTTTCAACGCACTGACCAGCGCGGCGCTGAGCAAGACCTTGTCGGCGGCCAGTGCAGCGTCGACAGCGCTCGATGGGTTGTCGCATTCGGTCGCCGAACTGCTCGAACAACCCTGTGACACGATGCGGATCACGCCGGCGCGATCGACTGGCTCAAAGCTGATGCGAAATCCTGGTTGCAACTGCTCCGTCGCGACGAACGGCGCTGTCCAGCCAGTAGCTGGGCAACTACAGACCCAGGCATCCTGGCGAATGCAGCCGGCAACGGTCTCGGCGACTTGGTTCGGGCTGATCATGCCGGAAGAGGCGTCGATCGCCAGGTAGCGCTGGCGGAAACTGCTACCGGTCACTCCGCTGGCCTGGCATGCCGCATCGACATGGATACCGTTGAGCATGCCCAGTGACCATTCAATGCCGCCATCTGCGGCTTCCATCGCCACGCCAGCGCGGTAATGATTGTTGGCAATGCGCAGCTCAAACAGCAGGTTCCGGTTCGCATAAATCGTCATCATCGCCATCACGCCAAACAGCAGCATCACCGCTAGAAGGGTAGTGGCACCATGCTGCTGACCATGCAATCGAAACTGCCTCTTCATAGTCAGCAGTTCCCCTTGATCAAGTCATTGCGCAACTTGCTGCTGAGGGTCATTCGGCGCAGCAAAGCCGGGTCAGTCGTCGCGCGTCCGGTCAAGCTGACATCGAAGCGGCGTATTTGCAACTGCGGTGGACAAGACAGGTTGCCGGCCGCACAGGGGATGTTGCAGTAATCATCCAAGGCCAGTTGCTGAATATTCAGGTGCAGCTTGAAGCCGGTGATGGTCAAGGTGCTCTTGTCGGTCAGCGGTTGCCAGGAGTTGCCAAGTCGTAGCTTCAGAATTCCACCGTCCAGCATGAAGCCGAACTGTTCGCGACCAGGGTCGAGCAAATTGTCTTCAGGGTTTGTCGCATCGGCGCGCGAATAGCTGTACTCCACGCTGTTGCTGTCCTGGGCCTTGGCAGGTACCGTGGCTGCATAGACATTGTTCAGCGGCGCCGTGGCACCGTCAGCCCAGACGCCTTTTTGCGCCATCGACCAGTAGCCGGCTCTGCGCAATTCGCGCAGCAAAAGGTCGGCGACTGCGCGCAAATCCTGTTGCAACTGGGTTTCCAGCATCAAACGGTGATGATCGGCAAGCTGCCTGACAAGCATGACGCTGGCGCCCGTAGCAACGATCAGTCCGACAGTGACGCCGATCATCAGCTCGATCAATCCGATGCCCCGTTGCGCGGAATTCGGCCAGCTCATTGGGGCCAGCATTGCCTGCTGCTGTCGACAGACTTGCTGTTCTTTGCCGAATAGCTGATGCTGCCTCCTTGCAAGCTCAGCGACAGTTCTGCGCATTCACTGTCGCGGCTCTGTACGCTGCCACTCAGCGGGATTGCGCGAACGATGAAACCGGTGCTGAAACTGGCGGGATTGCCCAAACCCGACAAGCTCAAGCTGTAAAGCTGGGCCGGAGAATTCGATCCCAGTTGCAGATCCGAAAGCGCCGCAGCGTAGCTGCTGCGGTTGCTGCGCCACCGCTCCTGGGCCTGCAGGACAGCGCTCAAGGCATTGATGGCATCAACCCTCCTGCCCTTGATCAACTGGTTTTGATAAGCGGGCAGGGCGATTGCGGCAAGCAGACCCGAGATCAGCATCACCAGCATGACCTCGATCAGCGTGAAGCCTGTGTCTGCAAATGGCCAAGTTGAATGGCCGCGCGTTGGACGTCTGTTTGCTCGCATCGATGTTTCCCGGATTGTGGAAAATTGCTTCAAACGGCCGGATCGGGGCGCCGGCCATCGGCAATAAGCATGCCGCGAGCCAGGAAATAAAAATTGCGGTCAACACAAGGGCAATAATGGCGTCCAGCTTTGCTGGGAGCAAAAGAATCAATCCAGCCGATCCAACGGAGCCAGTCATGACAAACAAAAACCTCGTTTCTTCCGCCTTTGCTGCCGCCATGGCCATCGGGCTGGTCGGCCAGGCCGCCGCGCATGACGCCGCCCAGGAGAAGGACGGCCGCGAAAAATGCTACGGCATCGTCAAGGCGGGCCAGAATGATTGCGCCAACTTGGGCGGCAGTCATTCTTGTGCTGGGCAGGCCAAGACCGACAAGGCGCCGACGGAATGGAAATATGTGGCCAAGGGCAGTTGCAAGTCAATGGGCGGCCTGAGCAGCGTCGAGGCTCAAGCCAAGCTCAAGCGCTGAGCCAGGCCGAATTCACTAGACAGTTCAGCGGTGCTGCCAGGGGCAGTTGATGGGGATTTGCAGCGATGAGCAGGATTTTGTTGACCGGTTTCGAACCCTTTGGCGGTGAGCAGATCAATCCGTCCTGGGAGGTCGCCAAGGCCCTCGGTGGCCAGAAAATCGCTGGCGTCAACATCATTGCCAGGATGCTGCCCTGTGTCTTTGGCGAGGCCTTGAAGGTCTTGCAGCAATCAATTGATGAAGTCAATCCAGACCTCGTTCTGGCGCTGGGTCAAGCGGGTGGACGCAGCGACTTTTCAATCGAACGGATCGCGATCAATATCGACGACGCCAGGATCGCCGACAACGCCGGAACCCAGCCGATCGATCAGACGGTTGTCGTCGGTGCGCCGGCAGCCTATTTCTCGACCTTGCCGATCAAGACGATGGTGGCCGGGCTGCGGGCCGCAGGCCATCCTGCCAGCGTGTCACAGACTGCCGGCACCTTTGTCTGCAACCATGTTTTCTTCGGTTTGCAGCATGCCTTGCATGGCAGCGGCGTGCGCAGCGGCTTCATGCATCTGCCCTTGTTGCCTGCTCAGGCAGCCAGGTTGGCAGGCCAACCCAGCATGGCGCTGGACGAGATGCTGGCGGGAGTGAGCCTGGCGCTTGAACTGGCATGGCCGATGGTGGCTGATCGGCGCGAAAGCGCTGGCACGATCTCTTGACGATGGTCGGGATTGGCTGGCGCCAGCCGCATTATCAACAGCTGCTCGAGTTGTTGCCGGCACTGGATTTTGTCGAAGTGCATTCCGAAAATTTCTTTGCGCCCGGCGGGGCATCGTTGCAGTTGCTGAAAGCCTGCCGCGAGCAATATCCGGTCAGTCTGCATGGTGTCGGCTTATCGCTGGGTTCGGCCTGCGGTCTCGACCGGTGGCATCTGGACCGGCTGGCTGGATTGGTCGAGCTTGTGCAGCCTTTGTTCGTCTCGGACCATGCGAGCTTTTCCCGTATTCATGCGGGGGATGCTGCGATCCATGGCAACGATTTGCTGCCGATTCCATTCAGTTCGGCCTGCCTCGATCTGATGGTGTCCCATGTCCAGCAAGTGCAGGAGCGGCTTGGCCGCCAGATCCTGGTCGAGAACATCAGTGCCTACCTGGCCTGGGATGACTGCGAACAAATGTCCGAGCCCGAGTTCTTCAATCAGCTGACGAGGTGCAGCGGCTGCGGTGTGCTGCTCGACGTCAACAACCTGGTCGTCAACGCCCGCAATCAGGGCGCTGACCGCGATGCGGCGCTGCGCCAGGCCTGTGAATGGATCGACCAGTTGCGCAGCGATTGCGTCGGCGAGATCCATCTGGCGGGCCATGCCGAACTGCCGGGCATCGTCATCGACGACCATGGCAGCAGGGTGCCAGATCTGGTCTGGCAGGTCTACGCCCATGCTTTGAAGACCTGTGGTTCGGTACCAAGCCTGATCGAATGGGATACCGCCATTCCGGCGCTGGACGTTCTGCTGGCCGAGGCCGACAAGGCCAGACAACTGCAGGGGGCTGCATGAGCGGGTTTCTGGCTGCGCGTCAGCGGGCGCTGCTGGCAGCGCTGAGCGGCGCGTCCAGGCCCGTCGGCATCGTGCCGCTGACTGCAGTCGAGTTGCAGCGTGGGCTGCAGGCTTACCAGGTCAACGCGCAGGTCTTGTCTGAACGGGCTTTGGCTGCTGTCTATCCGAAGGTCCTGCTGATCATCGGTGAAGCATCGTTCCGGGACATGGCCTGGGCATTCTGGCGCCGTCATCCGCCGCAGAAAGCCGACCTGGGTGGCTGGGGAGAACTGCTGGCAGGTTTTCTGGCTGCGCAGGATAAAATGGATGACTGGCTCTGCGATCTGGCAAGACTTGAATGGTCGGCGCATCTGGCCTTGCGCGCTGCTGACCTGGCGTTTGACCCTGCGTCGCTCGACTTGCTGGCAAGTCAGGATCCGGCGCAGTTGCGCTTGCAATTGTCAGCGGGGTTGAGCCTGCTGCAGGTACAGGCCGAGGCCTGGTCGATTTGGTCGGGCGAAGCGGGAGACGAATCTTCAGAAACGGTCGTTCCGGTCTTGCTCTGGCGCGAGCGCTGGGGCGTCCAGGGGCGGCGGCTGAGTCAAGGTGATTCGCAGTTGCTACAAGCAATGATCGATGGCCGGTCGCTAGAGGCTGCGCTGCAACAGACTTTCGCTGTCGATGCTGGATTTGATTTTTCGGTCTGGCTGCAAACCGCGCTGCGCGAGGGCTGGCTGCAGGGTGCTACCCGGATCATTCCTGCGGCTTGAAGCTGATCACCAGCAGCGCTGGCACGCGGCCATCGACATCGCGCGGCAGCAATTCGGTTTTGTCGATCGCACGCAGCACGGCTTTGTCCCATTCGGCATCGCCGCTGGGCTTGAGCAGCTTGCGCGAGATGATGGTGCCATCGGGCGCTGTGCGCACTTCGACTTCGGCCACCGGGTTACCGCTGCCGCTGTCGGTGTAGATGATGTTGGGGCGGATGCGGGCCTTGATGCGCCCGCCATAGCTGGCGCTGGGTCCTGAACTCTGCAGCGCATTGCCGGTGGCATTGGCGCCGCCGCTCGCACCGGCCATGCCCTGGATGCGGCGCAGATTGTCCTGGCGCTGCTCGGCTATCTTGGCGTCGGCCTTGGCCTGCAATTTGGCCTCGGCTTCCTTGGCCAGTTTTTCCTGCTTTTCTTGTTTGAGCTTGGCATCAAGCTTGTCCTGCTTGATCTTGGCCTGCTTTTCGCGCTCGGCGGCCTGTTCCTTCAAGGCGGCTTTCTTGCGCGCTGCCTCGAGCTCTGCCAGGCGCAAGGCCTCGCGCTTTTTTTCATCGCGTGCTTTGGCGATCGCGATGTCGGCATCGCGCAAGGCCTGCAGGTCTTCAACCGGCGCTGGTTTGGGCAAGGGCAAGGGTTCGGCTTCAGGCGGCGCGGGTGGCGGCAGTTCCTCGCGAGGTGCTGCGGCCTGGGGCACAGCGGACCATAACTCGGCCTCGAAGGCGGGCAATGGATCAGTGCGCCAACTGACCCCGGCGCTCAATGCTGCCAGCAGCAAGCCATGGGCCGCAATCGCAAACAGCAGACCGCGGGCCATCCCCGGCGCATTTGGCGGCAGCAAGGGCCCGGCATCAAGAACGGAGTTGGCAGTCATCGCTGTTCGGACCTTGCCAGATCGTTAGTTGCCGGCAGCCGCGCCATTGCGTACCGCCAGTCCGACCCGCTGTATCCCTGCCGACTGCAAAGAATCCATCACCTTGACCACCGCTTCGTACTTGACGTTGCGGTCGGCGGAGATGATGACCGGTGTCGTCGCTTCCCCTGCTTGCGCTTGTCTGACTTGCTCGGCCAGACGGCTCAGCGGCAGCGGAACTGCTTCATCCTTGTCGAACTTCAGCTTTATTTTCTCATCCGCACCGACGATCACATTGATCACATGTTCAGGTTGGGTGCGGCTCTTGCCGACGCTGGGCAGATCGACGACGCCGGTGGTGATCAACGGCGCACTGATCATGAAGATGATCAACAGCACCAGCATCACGTCGATGAAGGGCACCATATTGATCTCGTTGATCGTGCGGCGGCGGCGTGCGCCGCGGTTGCTGATGGCCGCCATGACTCAGACCGTTGCGCTGCGTTGCAGGATGTTGGAGAACTCCTCGATGAAGGACTCCAGCGTGATCGCACTGCGGTCGATCTGGCGCGCGAAGCGGTTGTAGGCCAGCACTGCAGGGATAGCAGCAAACAGGCCGATTGCAGTGGCGACCAGGGCCTCGGCGATGCCGGGGGCGACGGTGGCGAGTGTGACCTGCTGCAAATTGGACAGGCCGACAAAGGCATGCATGATGCCCCAGATGGTGCCGAACAACCCGACATAGGGCGAGACCGAGCCGACCGAAGCGAGGAAGGACAACTGGCTTTCCATCACGTCCATTTCGCGCTGGTAACTGGCTCGCATGGCCCGGCGCGCGCCGTCGAGCAGGGCGCCCGATTCGGTGACGCGGCGTTCGCGTAGTTTCAGGAATTCACGCATGCCGGAAACGAAGATACGTTCCAGTGGTGCGCCGTTTTCACGTCTGGACACGCTGCCGTAGAGATCGTTGAGGTTCTTGCCCGACCAGAACTCCTGCTCGAAAGCTTCATTGCCGCTTTTGATGCGCGAGATTGAAATCAGTTTGCTGAAAATCACGCTCCAGCTCGCCAGCGAGACCGCCAGCAGGCAGGCAATCACCATTTGTACGGGCAGGCTGGCATGCAGGATCAGCGCGACGATGGAAAGGTCTTGGTTCATGGCTGCTTCGCTTGTAGGGCTGCCATCAAGGCGGCCGGAATACGGCTGGGTTTGAAATCGAGTTGGCTGCTGCTTTGCACGCAGCCGATGCGGATCTGTCCTTCAGCCAGCAGGCGCTCGCCGCACCGCGCCTGCTGGAACAAATTCATGCTGGCCCGGCCGATGTCGCGCGGCTCGACGCTGATCTGCAGCAAGTCGTCAAGCCTTGCCGGTTTAAGGTAGCGTACATCGGTGTGGCTGACGATGAACATCACCCCGTCCTGCATGCGCATCGACTGCTGTTCGAAGCCCAGTCTGCGCAGCCATTCAGTGCGTGCGCGCTCGAAGAACTTCAGATAGTTGGCATAGAACACGACGCCCCCGGCATCGGTGTCCTCCCAGTAGACGCGCAATTGATGGTTGAAGGCAGCCATCATCGGTGCAGCGCAACCGCCAATCGGCGCACGGCTTCTTGCAGATCGGCCATGCTGCTGGCGAAGGAAAGCCGCAGCCAGCGTTCGCTGCCTGCGCGGCCGAAATCGCGGCCTGGCGTCAGCGCCAACTGGCTGCTCTGCATCAGGTCGAAGGCGAATTTCCAGCTGTCAGAGCAGAAGTCCGAGCAGTCGATCCAGACATAAAAAGCCCCGTCCGGCATGACCGGCACTTTCAATCCCAATGCCTGCAAGGCCGGCACGATGTAATCACGACGCTCGCGAAAGGCCTGTCGGCGCCGTTCATATTCGGCAATCGAAGCGGGCTCAAAGCAGGCCAGCGCCGCATATTGGGCGATGCTGGAGGCGCAGATGAAGAGGTTCTGGGTCAGTTTCTCCACCGGGGCTACCAGTTCCGGCGGCAGCACCAGCCAACCGAGGCGCCAACCGGTCATACCGAAATATTTGGAAAAACTGTTCACCGAAATCACATCGTCGCCAAACTCCAGCGCGCTGCGTTCGAAGCGGGCGTCATAGCTGAGACCGAGGTAGATTTCATCAACGATGGTGACGCCGCCACGCGCACGTACCGCTTCGACGATGGCCTGCATTTCCTGTGGCGCGATCGAAGTGCCGGTCGGGTTGCTGGGCGAAGCCAGCAGCACGCCGCGGGTGGCCGGATTCCAGGCGGCACAGACCTGGGCGCTGCCGGGTTGGAAGCGCTGCTCAGGCCCGGCCGGCAGCAGCACGGCCAGCGCATCGGTGGCAGCGACAAAATGCCGGTTGCAGGGATAGCAGGGGTCAGGCATCAGCACTTCGTCGCCGCGCTCGAACAAGGCCAAGCAGGCGAGTTGCAGCGCCGCCGATGCGCCGGCGGTAATGACGATGCGTTCCACGGCGATGTCGAGCTCGAAACGTTGCCGGTACCAGCCCGAGACTGCCCGGCGCAGCGCTGGCAAGCCGGTGGCGGGCAGATACTGGGTGCGGCCGGCGTCGATGCAATCGCGCGCTGCTTGCTGAACTGCGAGGGGTGCGACAAAGTCAGGCTCACCGATGTTCAGGTAGAGCATGCGCCGGCCACCAAGGGCCGGGTCGCAAACCGGACTGCGCGCCATTTCAGCCGCAGCCTTGGCGCATTCCATGACGTAGAAGGGTTCGATCTGGTCGAGCCGCCCGGCCAGTTTCATCGCGCTGATTTTTTTGCCGAATTGCGCGCAGCCACTTCCAGCGGCCGCAGGTCGCCGGCTGTGCGGTCGAGCACACCGTTGACATATTTATGTCCGTCGGTTCCACCAAATGATTTGGCCAGCTCGACGGCCTCGTTGATCACCACTCTGTAGGGAATGTCGACGCAATGCTTCAGCTCGTAGGCGCCGATCATCAGCACACCATGTTCGATCGGCGACAGCTCGGTGGTCTTGCGGTCGACATGACGCGACAACATGCTGTCGAGGTCGGCGGCTTCCATGATGCAGCCGCTCAGCAAGGCGTCGTAATGGGCCCGGTCGACCTTGTTGAACCCTTCTTGTTCATGTATGTGGGCGTCGATGGTGGCGACATCGTCACCTGTAATCAGCCATTGATAAAGACCCTGCAAGGCGCTTTCACGCGAGCGGCGGCGAGCCGATTTCGGTTGCGCTCGCGGTGCCTTCTCGGCTGCGGGAGAGGTGACGCTGTCGTTGGTGATCACTGCAGTTCTTCCATTAAATTTGCCATTTCGATCGCCACACGGGCTGCGTCGCGACCTTTGTCCTCGGCGCGTGCCCAGGCTTGCGCTTCGTTTTCAACCGTCAGGATGGCGTTGGCGATGGGTATCTGATGGTCCAGCGAAAGGCGCGTGACGGCCGCGCCGCTTTCGTTGGCGACCAACTCGAAGTGATAGGTTTCGCCGCGGATGATGCAACCCAGCGCCACCAGAGCGTCATAGTCTTCGCTGTCGGCCAAGGCATTCAATGCCAATGCCACTTCCAATGCGCCGGGCACGGTCACCAGACGGATATGTTTTTCAGCCACGCCTAGCCGCAGCAACTCGGCCTGGCAGGCTTCGGCCAGGCGGCAGGTGATGTCATGGTTGAAGCGCGCTTGCACGATGCCGATGCGCAGGTCTTGGCCATTCAATGAGGCTTGAGAAGCTTGCCCCTGCTCGGATCCTTGCATCGCAGTCCTCAGTTCTTTGGCTCGGGAGATTTGAAACCGGTGACGTCGAGACCGTAGCCCGTCATGCTCGGCATGCGGCGCGGACTGCCCAGAAGCCGCATTCGGTGCACGCCGAGTTCTCTCAGGATCTGTGCGCCGACGCCGTAAGTACGCAGGTCCATCATGCGCGGCTGAATCTCAGGCGGCGACTGCACCGGAATGGTCTGCAAACGGCTCAGCAATGTGCCTGCGTCGTCACTGCAGTTGAGCAGCACCGCCACGCCTTGCGGCGCTTTCTTGATTTCAGCCAAGGCCGCAGGCAGAGGCCAGGAATGTCCGCCGGAACCGCTGTCGAGGAGGTCCAGCACCGACAAGGGCTCGTGCACCCGAACCAGCACCTCATCGCTGTCATTCCATTGACCATGGGTCAAGGCCATGTGGATGGCGCCGGTACGATCGCTGAAAACCGTGCAATCAAACTCGCCTTGGGCGGTCTGCAGCTTGCGTTGGGACTCGCGCTTGATCAGCGACTCATTGCGACTGCGATGCTCGATCAGATCGGCAATTGTGCCGATCTTGAGACCATGTTCTTTGGCGAACAGCACCAGGTCAGGGAGCCTGGCCATCGTGCCGTCGTCATTCATGATCTCGCAGATGACTGCGGCTGGCTCAAGCCCGGCCATGCGGGCGAAATCGCAACCGGCTTCAGTGTGGCCGGCGCGCATCAGCACCCCGCCTTCCTGCGCTTGCAAGGGAAAGATATGCCCCGGTTGCACCAGATCGCGCGCGACTGCGTGACGAGCCACTGCAGCCTGCACGGTACGGGCTCGGTCGGCGGCTGAAATTCCGGTGGTCACGCCGGTAGCGGCCTCGATTGAGACGGTGAAAGCGGTGCCATGTTTGGTGCCGTTGCGGCTCGCCATCGGCGGCAATTGCAGCCGCTCGCAGCGTTCGCGCGTCAGCGTCAGACAGATCAGGCCTCGGCCGAATCTGGCCATGAAATTGATTGCTTCAGGCGTCACATGGTCGGCCGCCATGACAAGGTCGCCTTCGTTTTCGCGATCTTCTTCGTCGACCAGAATAACCATGCGACCGGCTGCCAGTTCGGCAACCAGCTCGGATACAGGGGATATGGACATAGCTTCGATTGTAAGTGGGCGCCGCAGCAGCCCTTTGAATGCAAACTCAGCGAGGACGCAAACGCAAACGCAGGTCCTCGCCGATCAACTGGCAGTCAAGCCATTGCCATTGCAGCGCCTCCTGCAAGGATTCCAGCGGGCCGAACGCGGCCATCTCGCGGCCCAGGCCGAGCAGTTTCGGTGCCAGATAGACCAGCAACTCATCGACCAGACCTTCGCGCAGCAGCGAACCATTGAGCTTGTGGCCGGCTTCGATATGTAATTCATTGATGCCGCGCCGCCCCAGATCAGCCAAGACCGCAGCCAGATCGACCTTGCCCTGCGCGCCGGCCAGGCAACAAAGTTCCGCGCCAACGCTTCTCAAGGCCGCGGCTTTGGCGCCCTCGGGCTCGACCGCGCAATAAATCAGCGTCCGGCCCGGAGGCGCCAGCAGGCGCGCGCCGCTGGTCGTTTCAAGTTTCGAATCAATCACGACACGCAGCGGTTGCAACGCTGTCTCGACCAGGCGCACATCGAGCCTTGGGTTGTCGTCGCGCAAGGTGCCGATGCCGGTCATGATGGCGCCGGCGCGTTTGCGCCAGCCATGTCCATCGCGCCTGGCGGCTTCGCCGGTGATCCATTGGCTTGCGCCGTTGGGCAGGGCGGTTCTACCGTCCAGCGAAGCGGCAATTTTCAGACGCAAAAATGGCCGGCCACGCCGCATTCGCGAGAAAAATCCAATGTTCAACTGTTCGGCTTCTTGCGCCAGCAGACCGGTCTCGGCGATGATGCCTGCCGCGTGAATTCTGGCCATGCCGGCACCACTGACCAGTGGGTTGGGGTCGGCGATCGCGGCGACAACGCGCAGCAGGCCGGCTGCAATCAGCGCGTCGCAGCAAGGCGGCGTGCGGCCATGATGGGAACAAGGCTCCAGCGTCACGTAGGCGGTGGCGCCTCGCAGCGATGCGCCGCGCCTTCGAGCGTCCTGCAAGGCCATCACCTCGGCATGGGCCTGGCCGCTGGCCTGGGTATGGCCGGTGCCGATGACTGCACCATCGGCAGCCACGATGACACAGCCGACTCTCGGGTTGGGGTCGGACAAGCCTATCGCCAGACCGGCCAATGCCAGGGCATGCTGCATCGCGCTGAGATCGCTGGCGTGATGCGTTGGCGGGATTGGGGTCACTGCTTGCATGGCGATCAGGCGGTCAAACCCTTGTAAAGCATATAGCCGGCGATCAAGAAAAGCAGGCAGGCAAAGGTCCGTTTCAGTTGTGAGACGTCCATTGCATGGGCTGTACGTGCGCCGATCGGTGCCATCAACACACTGGTCGAAGAAATGACCAGCAAGGCTGGCAGATAGAGAAAACCGTAGGCATAGGGTACGGTCTCAGGCAATGACCAGCCGCCGATGACATAGCCCAAGGTGTTGGCCAGGGCGACCGGAAAACCGATGGCAGCACTGGTCGCGACCGCGCTGTGCATCGTGACATTGCCCCGGGTCATGAAGGGCACCGACATGAAAGCGCCGCCGGCACCGACCAGCCCCGACAACATCCCGATGCCGACCCCGGCGCTGATCTGTCCCGCGGCGCCGGGCATCTCCCGGCCCGGTTTGGGCTTCTTGTTGCGCAGCATCTGAACGGCAGAAAAGCCAACGAAACCGGCAAAGATGAAGGCCAGCGAATTGCCCTTGATGATGGAAAATATCCCTGCGCCGGAAAGCAGGCCACCGACTATCAGGCCCGGTGCCATGCCCCGCACCAGATCCCAGCGCACCGCGCCGCGCTTGTGATGAGCGCGCAAACTGGATAGGGAGGTGAACATCACGCTGGCCATTGCTGTGGCAATTGCCATCTTCACTGCCATCCCGGCGTCGACGCCCCGGTGCGACATGATCAGCGTCAGAAATGGCACCATCATCATGCCGCCACCGATGCCCAGCAAACCCGCGAGGAAGCCCGCGACCAGGCCCAAGGCCAGCAATTCAAGAATCAGGACAGGATCAAAGCTCAAGGCGGCTCCAGCAGCATTGGTAAGCGGCCAATCAGACTTGCTGACTGACTAGGTCGACAGGCGCTCGAGCGGATCGAGGAGGGTGTCCACCGCAGACCGTGAGTCGCATTCCTGAACCGGGGGTTCAGGTGGGCGAGGTCAGCACAGGCTTCGGGTTCATCTGACGCGAGATGCTCACACCAGCCTGGCGATATTCCAAGCCCTTGCTCATAGAGCATTGGTTCAAGGAAATATAAAACTCACGCGAGAGCAGTGGACGAACTGATTCTAAGCTTGCTCAGGCTCAATCGGGCCGATCAGAGTAATTGACCGTCGTGGCCAAGGGCTTCGTCAAGCCGGCGTATCAGTCCGTCCAACTCCGGCAGGTTGTTACTTTGCAAGCTCAGGTCGGCAGACGGTTTTTGCGCTGGCGCTGTCAGTTGATAGGCCAGGTTCAAGGCCGCCAGGACGGCGATGCGTTCGCGCGCTTTGATTTTGCCGGCATCGCGGATCGCGCTCATTTCGCGATCGACCTGTCCGACTGCCTGGGTCAACGCCGCTTCGCCGCCGTCAGGGCAACCGAGCAGATAGCTCTGCCCCAGGATGGTCACTTCCATTTGTTTCATGGCAGGGTCTTTCCTGTTTCGCCCGCAGCGGGCAGGCGCAGCAGCAAGGCGTCGATGCGGGCGCGGGCAGCATTCAGGCGGGAACGCAGATTGTCTCGTTCATGCTCGAGGCTTTGCACCTGCTCCTGCAGCAGGGCATTGGTTCGTTTCAGTTCATCATGGCGAAGCAGCAGGCGCTCTACGCGGTCGATCAGGTCGGCAAGGCTAGGCATGGCGGGCTCTTTTGGCAATCGGCAATTGTAGGCGGCGACCGTGATCGCAGAATTCGGCCACTTTGCACTGGGCGCAAAGGGGTTGCCGCGCCTTGCAGACATAACGTCCATGCAGGATCAGCCAGTGATGGGCGTCGACCAGAAACTCCGCCGGAATGCGTTTGAGCAAGGCTTTCTCGACCGCCAAGGGCGTCTTGCCTGTCGCCAGTCCAGTGCGGTTGCCGACCCGGAAGAGATGGGTGTCGACGGCCATAGTCGCCTCGCCGAAAGCGCAGTTGAGCACCACATTGGCAGTCTTGCGCCCTACGCCGGGCAAGGCCTCGAGTGCTTCGCGATTACGGGGCACCTGCCCGCCATGCCGCTCGATCAGCATTCCGCAGGTGGCAATCAAATGCCGCGCCTTGCTGCGGAACAGGCCGATGGTGCGGATCTGCTCTATCAGACCCTCTTCGCCGAGGGCCAGCAGCTGCTGCGGCGTATGGGCCAGCAAGAACAAGCGCCGCGTCGCCTTGTTGACGCTGACGTCGGTGGCCTGCGCCGACAGCAACACCGCGACCAGCAATTCGAACACGCTGGCATATTCAAGCTCGGTCTGTGGCGCCGGGTTGGCAGCGCGCAGAGTTTGAAAGAAGCCAAGAATTTGTTGCTTGTTCATGAATCGCGATTGTCACCGCTCTTGCCGGGGACTTTGGCAATCCCGCCGATACTTCAGCCCATGAACGAATCGAACCAACCGGCCAAGTCTGCCGTCAGGCCCTGGATCTATGTGCTGGCGCTGGCCTTGCTGCTGCGCCTGGTGAGCCTGGCAGCAACGCCGCTGACCGACCATACCGAGGCGCGCTATGCCGAGATCGCCCGCCTGATGCTGCAGCTGGGCGACTGGATCAGCCCGCATATCACGCCGACCGAGTTGTTCTGGGCCAAGCCGCCCTTGTCGACCTGGAGTCAGGCGCTGTCGATGCAGATTTTCGGCGTCAGCGAATGGGCTGCGCGCCTGCCGGCAGTTGGCTGGAGCACGGCAGCCTTGGCCGCGCTTGCCTGGATGCTGGCCGGCACGCTGCCGCGACTGCAGATCTGGGCGGTGCTTTCAGTCCTGGCCTTGAGTCCGCTGTTTTTCATCAGTGCTGGCGCGGTGATGACTGACGCAACCTTGATCGCCTGCGTGATGCTGGTGCAGGCTTCATGGTGGCGGATCCTGCACTCGGCAGATGCCGAACGCCGGCGATTTTCCCGCTGGCTGGCCTTCGGCATGGGGCTGGCGCTGCTGACCAAAGGGCCGGCGGCCGCGGTGCTGGCCCTGCTGCCGATCCTGCTGCATGCCGGTTGGCGCCACCATTGGCCGGTCGTACTGATCCTGCTGCGCGACCGCTGGGTCTGGCTGATCTGCCTGGCTGTGGCGGTGCCCTGGTATTGGGCGGCCGAATTGAAGACGCCGGGTTTCATCAGCTATTTCGTGCTCGGCGAGCATGTGATGCGCTTCTTGCAACCGGGTTGGCAAGGCGACCGCTACGGCTTTGCCCATGCCCAACCGTTCGGCATCATCTGGCCTTACACCATGCTGGCGGGATTGCCAGCGGTGCTGTTGCTGCTGCTGCGTGCCCCCTGGTTGCGCTTCAAACAGGGCGCAGGAACGCTGAGCGCCCAGTACCGCGAGGTGGGCGGCAGTGAGCTGGCCTGCTATGCGCTTTGCATCACCCTGGCACCCTTGCTGCTGTTCACTGCAGCGAGAAATATCATCTGGACCTATGCGCTGACCGCCTTGCCGGGACTGGCCATCCTGGCCGTGTGCATCTTGCCTGCCGCCAGCCTGGCGCAGATCAGGTCCTGGGGCCTGGCGATGGTCTTGTTGCTGGTTTACGGCTGGGTGTTTTTCTTCAAAGCGCCGCAGGTCGGGGCCGGACATTCAGACCTGCCGCTGATCGAGGCCTATCAGCAAGCCTGTGGCGGCCAGGACTGTCGCCTGGTCTATCCGGCCAAGCCGGCTTATTCGGCTTACTTCTACACCGGCGGCCGGCTCTATGCCGGCATGCCGGGCAGCCCAGGCGCACCGGCTTTCAAAGTCGTTGCCCGCTTGGATAAATCATCGCTGCCGACTGCGGCGCTAGCCTGCAACCGTGAACAATGCTTGCTGCGCGACGAAGTTGTCGCCAAACCGGGGCAATGAATATGTCATCGAACAGTCTTCTCGCCACAGATCAACTTCGGCCACTGCCGGCCCTGATCACGGTGGTGCTGCCAGCCTTCAACGAGGCGCGTAATCTGGCCGACTTGCTGCCTGAATTGACCCGCCGCTTGACAGCAGGCGGCCAGAGCATCGAATTGCTGGTCGTCGATGACGGCAGCCAGGACGATACGGCCTTGCTCTGCCATGGACTGATTCAGCAGGGCTTGCCGCTGCGCTTGCTGCGCTTGTCACGCAATTTTGGCAAGGAAGCAGCGCTCAGTGCCGGGCTCGATATTGCCTTAGGCGATGTGGTGATCACGATGGACTCGGATGGCCAGCATCCGATCGACACGGTGCTGGCCATGTTGCCGGCATGGCGCGAAGGCTTTGATGTGGTCTATGCGGTGCAGACCGGGCGGCGTCAATCGCAGTCGATGGCAAGGCGTGGCTACACAAGTTTTTTCTATTGGCTGATGCAACGCGGATCGCGCTTCGAACTGCCTACGGATGCCGGTGACTTCAGGCTGCTCGATCGGCGCGTGGTGCTGGCCCTGCGCAGTCTGCCCGAGAGGGCGCGCTATATGAAAGGGCTTTTTGCCTGGGTCGGGTTTCGTTCCAAGGCCGTTGAATTCGTGCCTGACGCGAGAGCCCATGGTGAAACGAATTTCAAATTCGCCCATCTGCTGGCCCTGGCATTCACCGGTCTGACTGCATTCAGCAAGGTTCCGCTGCGGCTGGTTTCGGTGCTGGGACTGCTGGTTTCCATAGGCTCGGTAGGCTTTGGCTTGTGGATTGTTTCGGAAAAGGTCTTTCTGGGTAATCCGATCTCGGGCTTTGCGACTTTGGCGGCTTCGATCACCTTCCTGGCTGGCGTGCAGCTGCTGTGTTTGGGCATCATTGCTGAATACCTCGGCCGGGTCTTCGACGAGGTCAAGCAGCGCCCGCTCTATCTGGTGCAGGATCTGACTGCGCCGGTTGTAGGAATGGATTGAAATCCTTGTTCTATTTCGGTCTGGTCGGCGCCAGCGCAGCCTCGCTGCATTTCTGCGTCGTCTGGTTGCTGGTGTCGCAATGGCAACTGGCAGCGCTGGCGGCCAATGTGGCGGGATTTGTTCTGGCGTTTGGCGTCAGCTTCGTCGGTCATCACCGTTTCAGCTTTGCCTCCAGCCAGGCAAAGACGGGCGCGGCCTTGCCCAGGTTCGCTATCGTCGCCTTGCTCGGCTTTACCTGCAACGAGCTGCTCTATGGCTTGCTGCTGGCTGCCGGCCTTGAATATCGTTTGGCGCTGCTGCTGGTGCTGCTGGCTGTTGCCGCGATGACCTGGATCCTGAGTCGTCATTGGGCTTTTCGATCGAGCCGGCCATGAAACGCATCCAGATCTGCGCCGATGATTACGCTTTCGATGCTGGGGTCAGCCGCGCCATCATCGAGTGCATCGACACCGGGCGCATCAGCGCGACCAGTTGCATGGTGCTGGCGCCTGGCTGGCCGGCAGCTGCGGCAGCGCTGCGCGAGCGCATCGGGATCGCCGACATCGGCTTGCACCTTGATGTCAACGAATTCGCCGATTACTCAATGGGCCGCAGCCTTCAAGGCTGGATCGCCGCGGCCTACTTGGGCCAGCTTGATCAGGCGCAGGCGAATCGCTGGGTTGCCGAGCAACTCGACGCTTTCGAGGCGGGCATGCAACGTGCACCGGATTATCTAGACGGACATCAGCATGTGCATCAATTGCCGGTGTTGCGCGACGCCGTGCTGGGTGAGATGAGCCGGCGCTATGGCAGCGCTTGTGCCTTGCGTTCGACCCGCAGCCAGCATTGGCGCGGAGCCAAAGCAGCGCTGATCGCCGGGCTTGGCGGGGCTGCGCTGCGGCGGGCTGCGGGGCGGCAGCAGTTGCGCATGAACGCGGACTTTGCCGGTGTCTATGACTTTGACCCCGGTGCTGTGATGGCCCAGTTGGTCGCCGGCTGGTTGCGTTCGCTGCCTGACGGCGGCTTGTTGATGGCGCATCCCGGAGCGGGCGATGCAGTAGATCGCCCCGACGGCATTCGGGCGGCGCGCCTGCAGGAGAGGGCTTTCTGGCTCGGCAGCGAAGCTGGCGAGTTGCTTGCGGAATGCGCTGTCGAAGCGGGGCGCTGCGCGGACTGGCCGGCGGCATGAGTGACCCTAGATTCAGCAGTTGATCGCGCTCCATCGCCTCGGAGGCTGCATGCCTTGTGAGATTTCTCTGCCCGCCTGCGTTCACCCAATGGGTGAGAACGCTACGCAGCCGATTGAACCGCGCTACGGCACGCTGGCTGCGTTGCTTCTCCTGGTGGGCATCAGCCCACTGCGTCGGCACGCCTTGCCCGCGCACCGCATCGCAGCCCACTCGTCCGCGTCCAACTACCGAATCTAGGGTTACTGCTTCGCGGCGCGAGCCCTGGCGATCGCCGCTTCGATCATGCTGCGCTTGCGATCCAGCTCAGCGGGCTCGGTGATTTTCGAGGCTGCGGCCAGATTACCCAGTTTGGCCTGCGCCAGTGCGAGCAAGCGGGCATCGTTGTCCTGCTTGTCGCGTAGTAGGCGTTGCTGATGGAATTGATAGCGGTCAACCGCTACGGCGGCATCGCGCTCACTCCAGGCTGACCAACCACTGGCATTGCCGCTGACATTGACCAGTGAAATGCAGTCGACCGGACAGGCCGGCAGGCAGAGCTCGCAGCCGGTACATTGCTCGGCGACGACCAGATGCATCAGCTTGGGCGCGCCGACGATGCAGTCGACCGGGCAGGCCGCGATGCAAAGCGTGCAGCCTATGCACCAGGCTTCGTCGATCACCGCCAGCAGTCGCGGGCCTTCTATGCCATGCACGGGGTCCAGGGGCAGGGCGGGTCGGCCGGTGATGGCGGCCAACCTGGCGATGCCTTGGGCACCGCCGGGCGGGCATTGGTTGATGCCTGCCACCCCGATCGCCACTGCTTCGGCATAGGCACGGCAATCAGGATAGCCGCAGCGTGTGCACTGCGTTTGCGGCAGCGCCGCTTCGATGCGCAAGACCTGCGCAGCAAGCTCCAGCGCTGGCAATTGCTGGGTCAAGCGCGTTTCTTGGCGGGGGCTGGTGCCACAACGCTCGGCCGGTCGTACTTGGCGATGAAGCCTTGCACTTCGGGGTAAACATGGTCGCGCCAACGGCGGCCGGCAAAGATGCCGTAATGGCCGGCACCGATGGCGTCGTAATGGTAGCGATGCTCAGCCTCGATGCCCGAACATAAGCCATGGGCTGCGCGAGTCTGGCCGGCGCCAGAAATGTCATCGAGCTCGCCTTCCACAGTCAGCAGCGCCGTACCCCTGATGTCCTGCGGCCGCACCAATTGGCCCTGCACCTCCCAAGTGCCATTGACCAGGGAGAAATCCTGGAAGACGGTCTTGATCGTGTCGAGGTAATACTCGGCCGGCATGTCGAGCACGGCGTTGTACTCGTCATAAAACTGGCGATGGGCTTCAGCACCATCGTCATCGCCGCGCATCAGGTCGAGAAAATAGTCGTAATGCGAGGTCGCGTGGCGATCCGGGTTCATGGCCACAAAACCGGTGTGCTGCAAGAAACCCGGGTAGACCGCCCGACCCGCGCCAGCGAAGTTGGTCGGCACACGGTAGATCACGTTGTTCTCGAACCAGCTGTAAGGTTTGGTCGTGGCCAGATTGTTCACCGATGTCGGCGTCAGGCGCGCGTCGATCGGCCCGCCCATCATCGTCATGCTGCGCGGCGTCTGTTCACCATTGCTGGCCATCAGTGATATGGCCGCCAGCACCGGGACGGTCGGCTGGCAAACTGAAATTACATGGCATTCAGGGCCCAGCAGGCGGATGAATTCCTGCACATAGGCGATGTAATCGTCGAGGCTGAAAGCCCCGGCCGCAAGCGGCACCATGCGGGCGTCGGTCCAGTCGGTGATGAAGACTTTGTGATCCTTCAACAACTGGCGAACCGTGTCGCGCAGCAGGGTGCTGTGGTGGCCAGACAAGGGTGCGACGACCAGGACGGTCGGCTGGTCCTTCATTTTGGCAAGGACAGTCAGGTCATCGGTGTATCGCTTGAAACGCAGGAG